>NZ_JBICMC010000007.1:0-207601 GCF_043106005.1 Pseudomonas sp. GLN_2
AAGTAACCAAAAAACGCTGGCTCCTATCATCCGGCCCCTGCGCTACGCTCCGGGGTTCCCTCGCTACGGTCTTGCTCCCGGGAGTACGCGCTGCAGGCCCCATCCATGGGGCCTCAGCGCTTGACGGGCATCCATGCCCGTCACCTCCCTTCGCAAGCCCTGCGCTCGGCCTCCTGAAGTCGCAATCTGCGTCGCCTGATCTATCGCGCGCTTACAAGCAAAATCAAAATCAAGAGCAGAAACAGAAACAGAAACAGAAGCGAATACAGAAATAGCGTTACTGTGCGAACGCCCGCCCTAACCCACCTGGTACACCACTGCTGTCAGTTTCCTGCCAAGGCCCATTCGGGCTCAACGACCAGCTCCAGCCGTTATCAAACCGATAGTAGGTACGCTGCCGGTAGAAGGTATTGGGCTGCTTCTCCAACACATATACACCCAGCTTGGGATCCCAGTGGCTTGCCCCGCCAGGCGGTGGCGCAAAGCTGGCCGAGGTGCGCGGCATGGGCTTGGGTATCGCCGCCGGCTTGCTCGGCTGAGTGGAAGGCTGCCTGCCCGGCAAGGGCTTGACCACCGGCCCCGACGGCGGCACACGCTCGATCGGAGGCGCGGGCTGCTCGTACGGCTCATGCACCGTACACGCAGACAAACCCAGGGCCAGGGTAATCAGGGTCAGGCGGACGGTGCTGTGCATGGCATTGCTCTCTTACTGGTCTGGAGTGTCGATGGTCAGGCGCTGGGTAGCCTGGGTGGCGCTAGACAACGGCGCACCCCGGCCAATCCACTCACCCTGGGTAGGCTGACCCGCGCGTGATACACGTGCAACCAGTTGGACTTCGGCATACTGCGACAGTTTCATCTGCGGCATCATCGCATCAGCATCAGACAACTCCACCTCGATCGGCAACTGCGCCACGGTCACCCGCTTGGCCGCCAGCGGCATCGGCGGGCCATTGCTGGCGCGAGCGAAGATAAACACCGTGTCGTCCGGCTGAACCTTGTCCTTCAAGGCAGCCGCCAGTTCCACCCGCACTTTCAGGCGAGCCGCCACAGGTGCAGGCTCGGTCGCCTCTGCTGGCGCGCCACCCAGGCGCTCGGCGGCGCGGTCGATACCACCCTGCAGGGCCGCTCGCGATGCATCACCTTCTGGCAACTGCGCCAGCAAGCGCTTCCAGTAGTCGATGGCTTCCTGATAACGCTCGCCTTCAAACGCAGCAATACCGCGCAGGCCCAGGCTGGTCACTTCGTTGGGGTCCGCCTTCAGCGCTTCGTCAGTCAGCGCCTGCAATTGCGGGCTCCACTGCTTGTTGGCGGCAAAGTAGAGCGCCTGCGCCCACTGCCCCAGCAGCTCGGGCTGGCGGCCAGCCAAGGCCACGGCCCGTTCGAACGTACGCGCGGCATCCGCCGGGCGCTGCTCGGCCATGTAGGCCCGGCCAAGGAAATACATGGCCTCGGCCGAATCCGGCTGGGCCTGCACCACGCGCTCAAGGCGCGTGGTCATTTCTTCCATCGACTTGGGTGCCTCGGCAAACTCCTGGGTCAGCGCCACCTTGTCGGCCGCCCCAAAATGCAGGTACAGCCCCAGCGCCATCAGCGGTACCAGTACCGCAGCCAGCAGCGGCAGGAGCTTGCCCAAATGCCCCTGGCGCGGGGCCTCGGCGCCTTCGGTATCGGCCAGCAGCTCGCGGGCAGCCTCGTCCCGGCCCTTGGCCATCTGCGCCTCATCGAGCACACCGGCGGCTTGCTGGGCCGCCAGTTCGGCGACACGTTCCTGATAAAGGGCCACGTTCAAGGCCGTGCGGTCTTCTTCCTCTTGGCGACGGCGGCCACGCAGGATCGGGAGCAGCAAAAAGCTGAGGGCAGCGAGCAGCAGAAGGCCCGCGCTAAGCCAGAATTCAATCATGGGTCTGTTCTTTTTCCAGCAGTTTGGCGAGACGCTCGCGTTCTTCGGCAGACAACTCATCGGCGCCCTGCACGGCCGTAGCACGGCGCCGGCGTACGATCACCGCCAGCACCACGAAGCCACCGGCCAGCAAGATCCCCGGGCCAAACCACAGCAGCCAGGTACGCCCGCTGAGCGCCGGCTTGTAGCGCACGAAGTCGCCATAGCGGTCGACCATGAAGTCGATGATCTGCTGGTTGCTCTGGCCTTCGCCAAGCATGCGGAAGATTTCTCGGCGCAGGTCGGCAGCAATCGGCGCGTTGGAGTCGGCAATATCCTGGTTCTGGCACTTGGGGCAGCGCAGTTCCTTGGTCAACTCTTGGTAACGCTCGCGCTCTGCCTCGTCGCGAAACTGGTAGGTGTCGATAGCCGCCTTGGCCACACCGGCCAGGCTCATGCCCAGCACCGCAGCTGCCAGCCAACGCCTCATGGCTTGGCCTCATCAATCAGGCCCTGGTACAACGGCGCCAGCTGTTCACGCCAGACCGTGGCATCGACGATGCCGACGTGCTTGTAGCGGATGATGCCCTTGGCATCGATCAGGAAGGTTTCGGGCGCCCCATACACCCCAAGGTCCAGACCCAGGCTGCCCTGTTCGTCACGAATATCCAGCTGATAGGGATTGTGGAACTCGGCCAACCACTTCTGCGCGGCGGCGTTGTCATCCTTGTAGTTGACCCCATGGATCACCACCCCCTGCTGTGCCAGCTGGTTCAGGTACGGGTGCTCGACCTTGCACGACGGGCACCAGGTGGCCCACACGTTGACCAGTGCCGGGCGCCCCTGCAAGTCGGCCTGAGTCAGGGTGCGGTCCCCCTGTGTCGACGCCAGGGAAAACGCCGGGAACGGTTTGCCGATCATTGCCGAAGGCAGCTCGTCGGGCTTGAGGAAAAGCCCCTTGTAGAGGAACACCGCCACCAGCAGGAACACTGCAAGGGGCACTACCATGATCCAACGCTTCATGCAGCTGCTCCAGACACGCCCAGGACATCACGCACCCGGGTCTTGACCTTGACGCGGTAGCGCCGGTCGAGGGCCGCCAGCAACCCGCCCAGGCCGGTCAGCAGACCGCCCAGCCAGATCCAGCGGACGTAAGGCTTGATATGTACGCGCACAGCCCAGGCGCCATTCGCCAGTGGCTCGCCAAGCGCGACGTACAGGTCGCGGGTAAAGCCGGCGTCGATACCTGCTTCGGTCATCATCGACTGCTGCACGGTGTACAGGCGCTTCTCCGGGTACAGTGTGGTCACTTCACGGCCCTCGCGGCTGACCACGATGGTGCCCTTGTCAGAGATGAAGTTCGGCCCCTCGAAGTGCTTGGCGCCCTGGAACAGGAAGTGGTAGCCACCCAGCTCCACGCTTTCGCCCGGCGCCATGCGCAGGTCGCGCTCGGCGCTGTTGTTGCTGGACAACACCACGCCCAGCGCACACACCGCCAGGCCCAGGTGCGCCAGTTGCATGCCCCAGTAGCTGCGGCCCAGGCCCGGCAGGCCTTTGACCAAGCCCTTGTGGCGGGTCTTGTCGAAAATGTCACGCAGCCCGCCAAGCACTACCCAGGCGGCCAGGGCGAAGGCCGTCAGCGTCGGCCAGTCGAAGTCGTCGACGATAAAGCCGGCAACCGGGGCAAGGATGGCACTGCCGATCAATACCGGGGTCATCATGCCTACCAACCATTTGCCCGGGGTGTCCTTCCAGCGCACCACCACGCCCACGCTCAGCACCACCATCAGCAGCGCCATCAGCGGCAGGAACAAGGCGTCGAAATAGGGCGGGCCGACCGACAGCTTGGCCCCGGTCAGGGCATCGAGCACCAATGGGTACAGGGTACCGAGCAGAATCATCGAAGCTGCGACCACCAGCACCAGGTTGTTGGCCAGCAGCAGCGTTTCACGCGACCACAGGGCGAAACCGACCTGGCTCTTGACCACCGGTGCGCGCAGGGCGAACAGGGTGAGCGACCCGCCGACCACGAACAGCAGGAAAAACAGGATGAAAATACCCCGCGACGGGTCGGCGGCAAACGCGTGCACCGAGGTCAGCACCCCGGAACGCACCAGGAAGGTACCCAGCAGGCTCAGCGAAAATGCGGCAATTGCCAGCAGCACCGTCCAGCTCTTGAATACCCCGCGTTTCTCGGTCACCGCCAGCGAGTGGATCAGTGCGGTGCCCACCAGCCAAGGCATGAACGAGGCGTTTTCCACCGGGTCCCAGAACCACCAGCCACCCCAGCCCAGTTCGTAGTAGGCCCACCACGACCCCAAGGTGATGCCAACACCCAGGAACGCCCAGGCGACGATGGTCCACGGCCGCGACCAGCGCGCCCAGGCAGCGTCCAGCCGGCCGCCGAGCAAGGCGGCAATGGCGAACGCGAAGGCCACCGAGAAGCCCACATAGCCCATGTAGAGCATGGGTGGGTGAACGATCAGGCCAAAGTCCTGCAGCAGCGGGTTGAGGTCACGGCCATCGGTCGGCACCTGCGGCAGCAGGCGCTGGAACGGGTTGGAAGTAATGATCAGGAAACTCAGGAAGCCCACGCTGATCATGCCCATTACCGCCAGCACGCGGGCCAGCATTACCTGCGGCAACTGCCGGGAGAACACCGACACGGCAAAGGTCCAGCCACCGAGGATCAGCGCCCAAAGCAGCAACGAACCCTCATGGGCGCCCCACACCGCACTGAACTTGTAGTACCAGGGCAAGGCGCTGTTGGAGTTGCTGGCCACATAGGCGACCGAGAAATTGTCTGTCATGAAGGCATGGGTCAGGCAGGCAAAGGCAAACGCCAGGAAGGCGAACTGCCCCCACGCTGCCGGCCGCGCCAGGCTCATCCACAGGCTGTCGCCACGCCACGCGCCAAGCAACGGCACACTGGCCTGCACGACGGCAAAGCAGATGGCCAGAATCATCGCCAACTGGCCCAGTTCGGGGACTACCAGTGCTGCGTTCATGGCTTCGTCTCCCCGCCGGCAGCGGCCTGGCCACTTTCCTTCAGGGCCTTGGTGACTTCGGGCGGCATGTATTTCTCGTCGTGCTTGGCCAGCACTTCATCGGCTACCACCACACCGTCGGCATTGAGCTTGCCAAGGGCGACGATGCCCTGCCCTTCGCGGAACAGGTCGGGGAGGATGCCGCGGTAGGTGATGGGTACCGACTTGTTGAAGTCGGTTACCACGAAACGCACGTCCAGCGAGTCGGCCGAACGCTGCACCGAGCCTTTCTCCACCATGCCGCCGGCGCGGATGCGCGTGTCCAGCGGGGCTTCGCCATTGGCGATCTGGGTCGGTGTATAGAACAGGTTGATGTTCTGCTGCAATGCGCTCAAGGCAAAGCCGACGGCAACCCCGACGCCGACCAGCAGGCCGACGATGAGCAACAGGCGTTTCTTGCGCTGCGGATTCACTGGTTGTTCTCCCGGCGCAAACGGCGCGCCTCTTCTTGCAAATAGCGACGACGAGCCAGCAGTGGCGCACCGACATTCAGCGCCAGCACCGCCAGGCAGATGCCATAGGCCGACCACACGTACAGGCCATGGTGGCCCATGGCGAGAAAGTCACCGAAGGTGGCAAAGCTCATTGTGTGGCCCTCCGCCCCAGGCTGTTCAATACTTCGTCCCTGACCCAACTGGCGCGTGCTTCGCGCTTGAGCACTTCAAGGCGCATGCGCAGCAGCAGGACGGCGCCGAAGAAACAGTAGAAACCCAGCGCCGTGCACAACAGCGGCAGCCACATTTCGGCCGGCATCGCCGGCTTTTCGGTAAGGGTGAAGGTGGCGCCCTGGTGCAGGGTGTTCCACCACTCCACTGAATACTTGATGATCGGGATATTCACCACACCGACAATCGCAAGCACCGCACAGGCCTTGGCTGCACTGTCACGATTACTGATCGCCTGGCCCAGCGCAATAATGCCGAAGTACAGGAACAGCAGGATGAGCATGGACGTAAGGCGGGCATCCCACACCCACCAGCTGCCCCAGGTCGGCTTGCCCCAGATGGCGCCGGTAACCAGCGCCACGGCGGTCATCCAGGCGCCAATGGGCGCGGCACATTGCAGGGCGACGTCGGCCAGTTTCATCTTCCACACCAGCCCCACCACCCCGGCCACCGCCAGTAGCACATAGCAGGACTGCGCCAGCATCGCCGCCGGCACGTGGATATAGATGATGCGGAAGCTGTTGCCTTGCTGGTAGTCCTGGGGGGCGAAGGCCAGGCCCCAGGTGATACCGACCAGCAGCAGGAGCACGGCAGCACCGGCCAGCCACGGCAGCATGCGGCCGCTGATGGCATAGAACCATTTCGGGGAGCCCAGCTTGTGGAACCACGTCCAGCTTATTTTCATCAGGGTACATCCAGGGTATTTGCCGGGCTTGAGAGCCCGGGACTCGTTATTCGCCGACGCTGATCTTCAGGCCGGCCGCTATCGCAAAGGGTGCCAGGGTAACGGCCAGGGCCGTCAGGCTGGCGAGCCAGAGCAGATGGCCGGTTGCCGGCATATTTTGCAACGCCGCTTGCAACGCACCACTGCCCAGGATCAATACAGGGATATACAACGGCAGAATCAGCAACGCCAGTAACAAACCTCCGCGTTTAAGGCCGACTGTCAGTGCCGCACCTACCGCGCCCAGCAAGCTCAATACCGGCGTCCCCAGCAGCAGCGAACCGAGTAGCACCGGCAGGCAATGGCTTGGCAGCCCCAGCATCAGTGCCAGCAGTGGCGCCAACAATACCAGCGCCAGCCCGGAAAAGATCCAGTGCGCCAGCACCTTGGCCAGCACCAGCAACGCCAGTGGGTGCGGCGACAGCACCCATTGCTCCAGCGAGCCGTCTTCAAAATCGCTGCGGAACAGGCCGTCCAGCGACAACAACACGGCCAGCAACGCCGCCACCCAGACCAGGCCCGGCGACAAGGTTTGCAACAATTGGCTCTCTGGGCCCACCGCCAGCGGGAACATGGCCACGACAATGGCGAAGAACACCAACGGGTTGGCCAGTTCGGCCGGGCGACGGAACAGCAGGCGCGCTTCGCGGCGCAACAACAAAATGAATACGCTCATGCAGCCCATTGCCCCAGGTTCAGTTCTCGGTAACCGGAGGGCTTGCGTTCCAGTGTGTGGTGAGTCGTCAGCACCACCGTGCCGCCCTGCTCGCAGTGGGCTGCCAGGTGCGCTTCAAGCTGCGCCACGCCTTGCTTGTCGAGCGCGGTGAACGGCTCGTCAAGAATCCATAGCGGCGGGCAAGCCAGGTGCAGCCGGGCCAGCGCCACGCGGCGCTGCTGGCCGGCCGACAGGGTATGGCAGGGGACGTCTTCGAAACCGCGCAGGCCGACAGCCTCCAGCGCCGCCCAGATCGCCTCGCGGCTGGCCGGCTGGTGCAAGGCGCACAGCCAGGTGAGATTCTCCTCGGCGGTGAGCAAGTCCTTGATGCCGGCGGCGTGGCCAATCCACAGCAGGGCGCTGGCCAGGGCATGACGCTGTTCTGCCAGTGGCTTGCCACCCAGCAGAATCTGCCCGGCCGTCGGCTGCATCAGCCCGGCCAGCAGGCGCAACAGGCTGGTCTTGCCACTGCCGTTGGGGCCACTGATCTGCAGCATGTCACCGGCGCCCAGCTCGAAATCGAGCTGTTCGAACAGCAGGCGCCAGTCGCGCTCGCAGGCCAGGCCTGCGGCTTGGAGGTGAAGGGTCACGGTTTCGCCTTATCTTCAGTAGGGCTTTGGAGCGGCGTCGCCTGTTTCGCGGGTGAACCCGCTCCCACAGAACCCTGTAGGAGCGGGTTCACCCGCGAAGCAGCCAACACCGCTCCAGAACCCTTGTGTCTCAAGTCGCCCCGCGCGCTGCCGTTATACTGGCAACCACGGGCGCTCGGCATTATTACACGCGCCGCCGCGCTGCCAAGAGGCCGGGCTCGACAGGTTGTATACAATCATGACTGAAATCAATAGTCTCGGCGCACAAACCGCGATCAACAGCCAAGCCATGAAGGCGGGCACGACCGGCGAACTGCTGCGCCTTATCCAGGCGCAGCCTGGGTTGCTGGCTCCGGGCGAAACCGCGCAAGCCGAGGTTTTATCGTTGCGCCAGACGGGCCAGGACTTTCAGCTGGTGCTAAGGCTGATGCAGGCCAACGGCGTGCAGACCCAACTGCAGGCCAACGCCAGCCAGCCGCTGCCCCAAGGCAGCCAGATCACCGTCAGCCAGACCGAAAGCAATCGCCTGGCGATCATGTTGCAACAGGCCAGCGCCAGCCAGGTCGCCACCCTCACCCAGCTGGACACCAGCAAGGTGCCGGTCGGCACCTTGCTGCAAGGCAAGGTCCTGACCAACCAGCCGCTGGCCCAGGCTCCCGGCCAACCGGCCGTGTACCGGGCGCTGGTCAGCTTGCTCAACAGCACCCAGGCCGGTGCCACGCTGAGCATCGACAGCCCG
Organism: Pseudomonas sp. GLN_2; assembly: GCF_043106005.1. NCBI lineage: Bacteria > Pseudomonadati > Pseudomonadota > Gammaproteobacteria > Pseudomonadales > Pseudomonadaceae > Pseudomonas > Pseudomonas sp. GLN_2. The sequence goes on from NZ_JBICMC010000007.1 coordinate 8,363, forward strand.
CGCCCGCTGGCCATTGGCAGCCTGCTCAGCGCCCTGGTGCAGGGTGATCAGTCATTGCGCTTCGTGCCGCTCAGCGGCAGGCAGGACCAACTCAGCATTGCCCAACAGCTGCTGACACAGCAAAACCGTCAAGCCTCGCTGCCCGGCCTGCTCAACGCCCTGCAACAGCTCACCCGCGACCCAGGCGTCGATGGCGAGCTGCGCGCCAGCGCCGAACGCCTGCTGGCCGGCCTGCCGGACGCCCGACAACTGGGCGACGCCAAGGCAGTGGCCCAGGCCTTGAACAACAGCGGCAGCTTTCTCGAAGCGAAGCTGCTGAGTGGGTCCACCGCCAGCGTCGACACCGACCTCAAAGCGCATTTACTGCGGCTGATGGCCCAGGCCCCTGCCCTCCCGGCAGGGGCCACCACTCTCAGCACCGCCAGCCTGGCCATGACCATGCCGATACTGGCGCGCAGCGCGCTGGGCATGCTCGAGCGGGTCAGCCCCAAGCCGCAGCCGGGCGCGTTCCCATTACCGTCGCGCCTGCTCAAGGCCCTGGAAGAGGAAGGCGACCTGCAACAGCTGCTGCGCCTGGCTGCCGCTGCCATTTCACGTTTGCAGAGCCACGCCATGAGCAGCCTGCAACAAACCGGCACGCTGGAAAACGGCAACCTGCAGACCACCTGGCAAACCGAAGTGCCCATCCGTCACGGCCAGGACTTCATTCCGCTGCAAGTCAAACTGCAGCGCGAAGAAACCCCACAACAACAGGCCGACCGCCAACATGAAGCCCAAAACCCTCGGCAAGCCCTGTGGCGCATCGAGCTGGCCTTCGACTTGTCCCCGCTCGGCCCCCTGCAAGTGCAGGCACAACTGAGCGAGGGCCGCCTGAGCGGGCAGCTATGGGCAGAGCGCGAGCAGACCGCGCGGTTGATCGACGCCCAGCTTGGCGCGCTGCGCGCGCGCCTGGTGGCCCAGGGCCTGGAAGTCGGCGACCTGGAGTGCCACCCGGGCATCCCGCCGCAGGGGCCACGCACACGGATGGAACAACGCTGGGTGGACGAAACCGCATGAACGATACGACACCACGCCAAGCCATAGCGCTGAACTACGACGGCCATCAGGCACCGACCCTCACCGCCAAGGGCGACGAGGACCTGGCCGAGGCCATCCTTGCGCTCGCCCGCGAACACGAAGTGCCGATTTACGAAAACGCCGAGCTGGTGCGCCTGCTGGCGCGGCTGGAGCTGGGCGATCAAATACCCGAAGCGCTGTACCTGACCATTGCCGAAATCATCGCCTTCGCCTGGCAACTGCGCGGCAAGGTACCCGCCGGCTTCGATGATCCGCGCCCGACAGAACGCGATATCACCCCACCATTGCCCCCGCTGCCCGGCACTGGCCAGTAACTATCTACCACCCCCTCCCCCACCATGCGCCCAACCTTGTCGGCCTCCCACGTACAAGGTGACCGTCATGATCGACAGCAGAATCAACGCCAAGGGCGTGCAGTTCGTAGTAGACCATCTGGCCAACATCCCACGCCCGGACCGCGAAGCCAATCGCTTGATCCGGCAGTGGCTTGCCGGGCAAGGTGTGCATATCGACCCCGATCGCGTCGATGTGGTCACCCTGCACTACCGGCCGGATGACCAAGGGTATGTGGCAGCGATCCAGCAGACCCAGAGCATGACCCAGGCGCTGCTGGGCAACTGGCAAGGGGAGTCCGATAACAACCTCATCGGCGCGCTGTTCGCCAACCCGTGGGCAGGCACCTTCCCCCAAGGGCCATTGAGGCTGGTCGATCGCCTGCCAGCGCTGGGCTTTGGCCATCAGGGAGCAGCCTTCGAGGTGTATAACGGCCTGTTCCAGCGATCGTCCCCTGCCCGTTACGATGCTTCGACCCACATTCAAGTTCCGGCTGAAGCCTTCCAGCGGTTCATAGAAGCGCTGGACTTTCACCAGCCATTCAAAGCCATGCTCGACGCTTACTGGCAGGAGCATCAGGACAGTCACCGCCTGGCCAGCAAGCTCAATTTCATCGCCGCCTGCAACGCCCAGGTCAGCCAGGGGCGCCTGAGTGATGCCGCCAGGGAGCTGGCATGGCAAGCCGCCGGCATGATGCCGCAGCGCTTCAAGATACGGGTGAGCACGCTGAGCATCTATGGCTATGCGGCCACCGACCTGCTGTACATCAATGCCCCCCACAGCGATCTGACCCTGCTGTACATGCCAGGTAACAGCTCGCCCTTGCTCGAATTCGCCAGCGAGAACCTGCTCAAGGACTGGGTAGGCGATCAGTGCAAGGACCCTGCCCGACGCGAGGCACTCAAACAACACTTCAGGCTCGCCGACCGCCCTCAGGGCCTTGATTTCAGCGGCCTGGACACCGCGCTCGAGGGTCTTGGCGACTATCCGGACCGGCACCGGCTGCCGCCTGAACATGGTTATTTCAACGATGATGGTGTCTGGCCCCCCAGAACCTACGTGAACTACAAACCTGGCAAGTACAACCCCAAACTGACCGGGGATATGTTCGCAGCCCTGACCGAGCGCCAGCGCCAGCGCAGCTACGACGATGCCGATTTTGTCATCACCACCGATAGCCAGGTTACCAAAGCCAAATGGCGTGGCTACCTCACCAACACGCTCAACCTGCTAGCGCCACTGTGCCTGGTGGTGCCGGGGCTGGCGCCACTGCTGGCGCTCGGTGGCATTGCCCAGTTGGGCCTGGGCCTGGATCAGGTGATCAACGGCCACAGCCTGAAAGCCAAACAGGACGGAGTGGGCGACATCGCCTGGGGGCTGTTCAACGCCGTACCGCTGGCAACGGAGGGCACAGCAGGCATCAAGGCCTTGTTCGAGTTCAAAAGTGATGGTTTTGTCATGCCGCGTGAGGTCAACGAGCAGCTCGGCTATCCGCTAAGCCCGACCAGTCCACCACGGCTTCCTGAGCCAGAAGGCGCGGAGTACTTCCACCACCACGAGCCGATTACACCGCTTGACGAAGGCGACCCGGCTGTTGCCGGCGCGGTGATACGCTTGCCACACTACGATGGCGAACTGGACGACCTGGAATGCAGCATCGAAACCTACAATGCACGCGTGGTCTATGACCTGGAGCACGACGCATTCATCATCAAGGAAACCGTCAACGAGGTCGAGCCGCAAGCCTACATCGCAGTGCCTGGCAGCCGTGACCTTGTGGCGCTCGACAGGCAGCGCCCAGTCACCGACGCCATGCGCACCCGCACCTTGCGCGCGCTGGGTGTCGACCTGCCACTGCCCGTCACCATTCCGACACCGGCCCCGGACAGCACCCCCATCCCCAAACTTATCTCCAGCCTCTGGGTCGGCGACAAAGTCATAAGCGAGCCATTGCTGGCCAACCTTGCCGCCAACGCCGCGCGCCTGAGCGACAGTGAATACAGCATGCGCCTGTTTCTGTCGAAGGCTTCGCCTACCGCCTACGAACAGAACGCAAGGCTATTGGCAGCCCGGGCGCCAGGGCTGCAGGTATTGCCGCTTGAAGAGCAAGGCTTCTTCCGGGCCTTCCGCCAGAGCCGCTATTACGCGCAGTACGAGGCAGCGCTGGATGGCAACGGTGGCATCGCCACCAATTACGCGTCTGCGACCGATGTGCTGCGCTACCGGATGCTGCACCATGAGGGTGGGCTGTACATGGACGTGGACGACTTCCTGCTGCCGGACGGCAAGGGCGAAACGATCGATCAGGTCGAGCTGCGCACCCCACCCGATGGGCTGCTGCTGCCACCGCCGATGTCCAACGAGAAGATGAGTATGAATTGCCTGTACAACACCAGCCTCATTGGTAGCCACCCAGGCAACCCACTGCTGAATGCGATCTCCGATGAAATGCTCGCACGTTTTCAGACCCATGCAGACTTCTACGAAAGCCGACCGAGCCTGGAACAGGACCCGAGCGGTTTCTATCGCTATGCCAACACGCTCAGCTATCTCACCGGGCCGGCGCTGCTCACTGAAGTGGTCGATCGCCATCTACCCGGGTTGCGGACCCTGCGCCAGATCATCAACCTGCACACCATGCCACGTGTCAACACCTATCCATTCATCAACCCTTCGCAAGCCAATACAGCCCTGAAGCAACTGCTGCCCCTGAACCGGTTCGCCGGCGTGGGCGGCAATCACTCCTGGGTTCGCAACTGAAATGAACAGCGGTTACTGAACGGGCCTGGCGACACCTTTCAAATCGAGCGACGCATGGGCGCCGCTCGATTTCCCAGGCGACGTACCTGCTGCCGAGGGTACCCCCGTCAAGGAGCCCGATACACCTTGCTCATCAACTCCGCCTCGGCCTGGGTCAGGCCGCAGCTCTGGGTCAACTCATCGATACTCGCCCCCATCCCCACCAGCTTGGCCGCCTGGCTAAAGGTAACGTTGCTGGGGTCGCGCTGCTCCAGGCGCTCCAGCCGGTCTGGCAGGGTAGCCACCGTCGCACGCAGCTCATGGATGGCCTCACCCATGCGCACCGTGCCGTTCTGGTAGTCATCCAGACGCTTGGCCAAGTCCTTGATGCGCTGGTCACGCAGCGCATCGCCCTCGGCCTGCTGCGCAGCCAGCTCGCGCTGGCGCTTGCTGTAGTTGAGGAAAAACCACAGGCTCAGCGCCCAGGCCAGCGCCAGGAAGATGACAGCAACCTCTAGGATCAACTCAGATGTTCTCCAGCTCGGACCACTCTTCCTCGGTCATCATCTTGTCCAGTTCGACCAGGATCAGCAGTTCGCCATTCTTGTTGCACACGCCCTGAATGAACTTGGCCGACTCTTCGTTACCCACGTTCGGCGCGGTCTCGATTTCGGACTGGCGCAGGTAAACCACTTCGGCCACGCTGTCGACCAGAATGCCGACCACTTGCTTGTCGGCTTCGATGATGACGATACGGGTGTTGTCGGTCACTTCGGTCGGCATCAGGCCAAAACGCTGACGCGTGTCGATCACCGTCACCACGTTACCGCGCAAGTTGATGATGCCCAGCACGTAGCTCGGCGCACCCGGCACCGGGGCAATCTCGGTGTAGCGCAGTACTTCCTGCACCTGCATCACATTGATGCCGTAGGACTCGTTGTCCAGACGGAAGGTAACCCACTGCAGGATCGGATCTTCGGAACCTTGTGCAGACGACTTTTTCATTCCCCTACCCTCAAAATCCGCCGTTGGCGGTATGTTCTGTGTCATTTCTGTTTGGCGTGCATCTGCTTGACCGCACCGCTGGCGATCAGCTCGGCCAGTGCGGCGACGTCGAGCAGTGCGCACATGTGTTCGATTACGGTGCCGGCCAGCCACGGGCGCTGGCCACGCTGGCTGCGCCACTTGATCTCCGACGGGTCCAGGCGCAGCGAGCGGCTGACCTGATGCACCGCCAGCCCCCATTCGTAGCCCTGTACCGAAATCACGTATTGCAGGCCCTGGCGAAAATCATCGCGGTAGCGGTCGGGCATTACCCAACGCGCAGTGTCCAGCACCTTCAGGTTGCCGGCCTGGCAGGTCAGGATGCCGAGGAACCAGTCGGGCTGGCCGAACAGTGGCGTCAGCTCCTGGCCAGCCAGGGTGTAGATCGAGCCCAGGCACACCAACGGCACCGCCAGGGTCAGGCCGGCAACGTCGAACAGCAGGCATTCGAACGGCTCGGCCGCCCACACCGGACGACCGTCGACAGTGGCCGGGGGTACGGGCAGGTTGGGTGCCGGCAGATGCACATCGACCAGCGGCACAGCCGGTTCCACGGTTTGTTCTTCGACCAGTACCGGGATGCTGGCTTCGGCCACGACCTCCTGCTCGACCACCGTCACCACCGGGGCTTCCACCGGCATCACGCTGGGCAGTACCGCCAGACGGGGTTCGGCGAACGGCCGCGGGGCAAAGCTGGCGGCGGCGGCTTCGGCGGGCTCAGGCCGGGCTGGCTGACGGGCATCGCGTGCCTGCTCCTCGCGCACCGCCTCGGCGAACTCATCCGCCACTGCCGGCTGCTCGCTCAGGTCTTCGGCCTCGGTGGCCTCCTGCAGCAGGCCGTCCAGGTACGATTGCAGGGCCATCTGGGGCCGGGTGCTGGTTTGCCGGGTTTGAGTCATCAGGCCACCTGCACTGCGTTCTTGTAGGTGAGCAGGTGCTTGAGCAGCGCCCTGTAGGCGATCAACCCACGGCTCTTGCTGTCGAACTGCGAAGGCGTAACGCCCTTGCGACTGGCATCGCGCAGGCGCGTATCCACCGGAATGTAGCCCTGCCACACATGCTGCCCGTAGGTGTCACGCAGCAGCTTGAGGGTGCCCAGCGACGCCTGGGTACGACGGTCGAACAGGGTCGGCACGATCTGGTACGGCAGCGCCTGCTTGCGCGAACGGTTGACCATGGCCAGGGTGCCGACCATGCGCTCCAGGCCCTTCACCGCTAGGAATTCGGTTTGCACCGGGATCACCAGCTGCTGGCTGGCGGCCAGGGCATTGACCATCAGCACACCCAGCAAGGGTGGGCTGTCGATCAGGGCATAGTCGAAATCCTGCCACAGCTGCGCCAGACTCTTGGCGATTACCAGGCCCAGGCCATTCTGCCCTGGCGACTGGCGCTCCAGCACCGCCAGGGCGGTACTCGACGGCAGCAGCGAAATGCGCTCATCGCTGGTGGGCAGCAGCAGTTGCCCGGGCAAGCCTTCGGGCACCGTGCCCTTGTGCAGGAACAGGTCGTAGCAGCTGTGTTCCAGGGCATCCGGGTTGTGCCCGAAGTAGCTGGTCATCGAGCCGTGCGGGTCGAGATCGACGACGACCACGCGCTTGCCGGCCTCGGCCAGCAGGCCGGCCAGGGCAATGGTAGTGGTGGTCTTGCCGACGCCACCTTTTTGATTGGCTACTGCCCAGACTCTCATCAAGCAAACTCTATCTATTGATTTGGCAGGGACACTGTAGAAACAACCGTCATGCGCAAAACTTCAAAGCTCGCACGCCCCTCTGTGGGCGCGGGCAAGCCCGCGGACACCGGCGTAGCCGGTGCCATTCACCGAGTCGCTGGCTTCGCGGGCATGCCCGCTCCCACAGGGGGCGGCGGCACATTCAAAATCGTGTTCGTATCAGCGACGGGGAATTGACGTATCACGGCCTCGCTACCGTTGCTTGTATTGCCGGTGCACTTTGTGTGCCAGCCCGGCGCAATGCGGCATCCGGTGTGGCATTGGCGCTGCCCGAGCCTGTCAGGCTGCGGCGCACTTCCAGATTACGGGAAATCACCAGCACCACCCGGCGGTTGCGTGCGCGCCCTTCGGCGGTATCGTTGCTGGCCACCGGCTGGTACTCGCCATAGCCCACCGAAGCCATGCGTGCCGGGTTGACGCCTTCCATGGCCAGCAGCCGCACGATGCTGGCCGCGCGCGCCGAGGACAACTCCCAGTTGGTGGGGTACTGAGCGGTGCGGATCGGCAGGTTGTCGGTGAAGCCTTCGACGTGCACCGGGTTGGCGAACGGTTTGAGGATGTTGGCCACCTTCTCGATGATCGCAAACGCCTTGTCACTGGGCATCGCGTCACCACTGCCAAACAGCAGCGACGAGTTGAGCTCGATCTCGATCCACAGCTCGTTGCCGCGCACAGTCATCTGGTCGCTGTTGATCAGGTCGCCGAAGGCATCGCGCACGTCATCGCTGATGGTTTTCAACGGGTCGACATTGGTCGCCGCCAGGCCCGCTTCGGTCTGCTCGCTGTCTTTGACCAGCGGTTCGGCCGGGCGCACGCTCAGCGGCTGCTCATCGCCAATCGGGATCGGCTTCATGCTGCGCTCGGGGTCGTTGAATACCCCTAGCAAGGCCTGGGAAATAACCTTGTACTTGCCCTCGTTGATCGAGGAAATGGAATACATCACCACGAAGAAGGCGAACAGCAACGTGATGAAGTCGGCGTACGACACCAGCCAGCGCTCGTGGTTTTCGTGTTCCTCGGTATGACGACGGCGACGCATGGGTTACTCCATGAAGCCTTGCAGCTTCAGCTCGATCGAGCGCGGGTTTTCACCTTCGGCAATCGACAGCAGGCCTTCGAGCAGCATTTCACGGTAGCGCGACTGGCGCATGACGATGGCCTTGAGCTTGCTGGCGACCGGCAATAGCACAAGGTTGGCACTGGCCACACCGTAAATGGTGGCGACAAAGGCCACGGCAATGCCATTGCCCAGTTGCGACGGGTCGGCCAGATTGCCCATCACATGGATAAGGCCCATGACCGCCCCGATGATGCCGATGGTCGGCGCATAGCCGCCCATGCTTTCGAATACCTTGGCTGCCTGGATGTCACGGCCTTCCTGGGTAAGGAAGTCGACCTCAAGGATGCTGCGGATCGCTTCCGGCTCGGCACCGTCCACCAGCAGTTGCAGGCCCTTGCGCGCATAGGGGTCGGGCTCGCTGTCCGCTACCCCTTCCAGGCCCAGCAGGCCTTCTTTGCGAGCGGTCAGGCTCCAGTTCACCACGCGGTCGATGCCGCCCGCCAGGTCAACCCGCGGAGGAAACAGGATCCAACGCAAAATCTGCAAGGCGCGCTTGAACGACGACAGCGGCGACTGCAACAACGCCGCCGCCAGGGTGCCTCCCAGCACGATCAGAGCCGCCGGGCCATTGACCAGAGCACCGACATGACCGCCTTCAAGGAAGTTGCCACCGACGATGGCAACGAAAGCCAGAATCAGACCGATCAGGCTAAGGACGTCCATCAGACGCACGCCTCCACCAGGTGCTTGCCGATTTCGTCAAGGCTGTACACGGCATCCGCCAGGTTGGCCTTGACGATGGCCATGGGCATGCCATAAATCACGCAGCTGGCTTCATCCTGAGCCCACACCGTGCTGCCCCCCTGCTTGAGCAGGCGCGCGCCCTCGCGGCCATCGGCGCCCATGCCGGTGAGCACCACCGACAACACCTTGTCGCCGTACGACTTGGCCGCCGACCCAAAGGTGATGTCCACGCACGGCTTGTAGTTCAGGCGCTCGTCGCCGGGCAGGATCTTCACTGTGCCACGGCCATCGATCATCATCTGCTTGCCACCGGGGGCCAGCAGGGCCAGGCCCGGGCGCAGCATGTCGCCGTCTTCGGCTTCCTTGACGCTGATGCGGCACAGCTTGTCCAGGCGTTCGGCAAACGCTTTGGTGAACGCCGCCGGCATGTGCTGGATCAACACGATCGGCGCCGGGAAATTGGCCGGCAGCTGGGTCAGTACCCGCTGCAGCGCCACCGGCCCCCCCGTGGAGGTACCGATGGCCACCAGTTTGTAGGGTTTGCGCTTGGGTGCCGGCGACTGCGAGGCCGCCGGTGTCGGGGCCGCTGCACGGGCAGGCGCTGCCGGGCGCGTCTGCGCCTGGCTGGCGAAGGTGCTGGCCGGCGCTGGCGCGGCGACCGGCGCCGTTCTGGCATAGCTGCCAATCCTGCGGTTGCTGCGCGAAATGGTGTGCACCTTCTCGCACAGCAACTGCTTGACCTTGTCAGGGTTGCGCGAGATGTCCTCAAAGTTTTTCGGCAGGTAGTCCACTGCGCCGGCATCCAGCGCGTCGAGGGTGACGCGGGCGCCTTCATGGGTCAGCGACGAGAACATCAATACGGGCGTCGGGCAGCGCTGCATGATGTGCCGCACGGCGGTAATGCCATCCATCATGGGCATTTCGTAGTCCATGGTGATCACATCGGGCTTGAGCGCCAGCGCCTGGTCGATTGCTTCCTTGCCGTTGGTCGCGGTACCCACTACCTGGATCGTTGGATCCGCCGAGAGGATTTCCGAGACACGGCGGCGGAAGAAACCAGAATCATCCACCACCAGGACCTTGACTGCCATAAACACTCCATTAGGCGGCGCAACCCGCCAGGGCGCGCCACCGAAATCAAATACGCCGCGCGGCGTAACGCTTGAGCATGCTCGGGACGTCGAGAATCAACGCGATGCGACCGTCGCCGGTAATGGTGGCCCCGGACATGCCCGGGGTGCCTTGCAGCATCTTGCCCAGCGGCTTGATGACCACTTCTTCCTGGCCCACCAGTTGGTCAACGACAAAACCGATGCGCTGGGTGCCGACCGACAGAATGACCACGTGGCCCTCGTGCTGCTCTTCGTGCACCTGGCCCTGGACCAGCCAGCGCTTGAGGTAGAACAGCGGCAGCGCCTTGTCGCGCACGATCACCACTTCCTGGCCGTCCACCACGTTGGTGCGCGACAGGTCAAGGTGGAAGATCTCGTTGACGTTGACCAGCGGGAAGGCGAACGCCTGGTTGCCCAACATCACCATCAGGGTGGGCATGATCGCCAGGGTCAGCGGCACCTTGATGACGATCTTGGAGCCTTGGCCCTTGGCCGAGAAAATGTTGATCGAGCCGTTGAGCTGGGAGATCTTGGTTTTCACCACGTCCATGCCCACGCCACGCCCGGACACATCGGAAATCTCGGTCTTGGTCGAGAAGCCAGGGGCGAAGATCAGGTTGTAGCAGTCCGACTCGCTCAGGCGCTCGGCGGCGTCCTTGTCCATCAGGCCCTTTTCCACGGCCTTGGCGCGCAGGATGTTCGGGTCCATGCCCTTGCCGTCGTCCGAGATCGACAGCAGGATGTGGTCGCCTTCCTGTTCGGCCGACAGCACTACGCGGCCGGTACGTGCCTTGCCAGACGTTTCACGCTCCTCGGGCATCTCGATACCGTGGTCGACCGCATTGCGCACCAAGTGCACCAGCGGGTCGGCCAAGGCTTCTACGAGGTTCTTGTCAAGGTCGGTCTCTTCGCCGACCAGCTCCAGATTGATCTCTTTCTTCAACTGGCGCGCCAGGTCGCGGACCAGGCGCGGGAAGCGGCCGAAGACTTTCTTGATCGGCTGCATACGGGTTTTCATCACCGCGGTCTGCAGGTCGGCGGTGACCACGTCAAGGTTGGACACGGCCTTGGACATGGCCTCGTCGCCGCTGTTCAGGCCCAGGCGCACCAGGCGGTTACGCACCAGCACCAGTTCGCCGACCATGTTCATGATCTCGTCCAGGCGCGCGGTATCGACGCGTACCGTGGTTTCCGCTTCGCTGGCGGCATGCTTTTCGGCGGCCGGGGCCGGCGCGCGAGGCGCCGCGGCAGGTTTGCTGGCCGGCGAAGGCGCTGGCGCGGCAGCGGGCTTGGCCACCGGCGGGCTTTCGGCCTTGGCGGCAGCCGGCGCTTGCGCCTGGACAGCAGCCGGGGCCTCTACAGCGGCAACATCGCCACCGAACTTGCCCTTGCCGTGCAACTGGTCCAGCAGGGCTTCGAACTCGTGCTCGCTGATTTCATCGCTGGCGGCACTGTTGTCGGGTGCGGCAGGCGCTGGTGCCTGGGCGGCTGGCAAGGCGCCAGCCTGGAAGGTGCCCTTGCCATGCAGCTGGTCGAGCAGCGATTCGAATTCGGCGTCGGTGATCTCATCACTGACCGCTTCGCTGCTGACGGCCACCGGCGGCGCGGCAACCTCGGCATTGAACTGGCCCTTGCCGTGCAACTGGTCGAGCAGTGATTCGAACTCGGCGTCGGTGATTTCATCACCCGCACCGCTGACAGTCTCGCCCTGCATCTGCTCGTCGGCCGCCGCTTGCGCCTTGACCGCATCGAGCGAATCGAGCAACTGCTCGAATTCGCTGTCAGTGATGTCCTGGTGTTGCTCCTCGGCCTCGGCCGGCGCGGCAACCGACACGTCGGCAACCGGTGCCGGTGCAGGCGCTGCAACAGTTTCGGCTGCGCCAGGTTCGGCCAGGCGCGACAACGCTGCCAGCAGTGCGGGGGTGGCCGGTGTCACTTCGGCACGCTCGCGCACCTGGCCAAACATGCTGTTGACCGTATCCAGTGCCTCGAGCACCACATCCATCAGTTCCGCATCGACCCGGCGCTCACCTTTGCGCAGGACGTCGAACACGTTCTCGGCGATATGGCAGCACTCCACCAGCTCGTTCAGCTGGAGGAAGCCGGCGCCCCCTTTTACGGTGTGGAAACCGCGAAAGATCGCATTGAGCAGGTCGGCATCGTCAGGTCGGCTTTCCAGCTCGACCAGTTGCTCGGACAATTGCTCAAGAATTTCGCCGGCTTCTACCAGGAAATCCTGGAGGATTTCTTCATCGGCGCCGAAGCTCATCAAACGTGCTCCTTAAAAACCAAGGCTGGACAGCAGATCATCGACATCGTCCTGACCGGACACGACGTCTTCACGCTTATCGGCATGAATCTGCGGACCTTCACCCCGAGTCGGATGTTTTTCTCGATCTTTTTCTGCACGCAATTGATCGTGGTCATGTTTTATACCGGCAAAGCGGTCGACCTGGCTGGCCATCAGCACCAGCTTGAGCAGGTTGCTTTCCACCTCGGTCACCAGTGTGGTGACGCGCTTGATCACCTGGCCGGTCAGGTCCTGATAGTCCTGGGCCAGCAAAATGTCATTGAGGTGCCCGGAAACCTTGCGATTACCCTCGGCGCTGTGCGTCAGGAAACTGTCGACGCGCTTGACCAGATCACGAAATTCCGGCGCAGCCACTTCGCGGCGCATGAAGCGTTGCCAGTCGGTGCTCAAGGCCTTGGCCTCGCTGGCCAGCTCATTGAGCACCGGCGTGCTTTCCTCGACCAGGTCCATGGTGCGGTTGGCCGCGCCCTCGGTCAGCTTGACCACATAGGACAGGCGCTCGGTGGCGTCGGTAATCTGCGACACCTCTTCTGCCTGTGGCATGGTGGGGTCGATCTGGAAACTGACGATGGCACTGTGCAGCTCGCGAGTCAGCTTGCCGACTTCCTGGTACAGGCCGCGGTCGCGGGTCTGGTTCAGTTCGTGAATCAACTGCACCGCCTCGCCGAAACGGCCCCGCTCCAGGCTTTCGACCAACTCCTGGGCATGCTTCTTCAGGGTCGACTCGAACTCGCCCAAAGACGTTTGTGATGAATCCATGACGCGCCCCCCTGACGTGACTCAGCCGTTGACGCGTTCGAAGATCTTCTCGATCTTCTCTTTGAGCACCTGAGCGGTGAACGGCTTGACCACGTACCCATTGACCCCGGCCTGTGCCGCTTCAATGATCTGGTCGCGCTTGGCTTCAGCGGTCACCATCAGGACCGGCATGCTTTTCAGCTTGTCGCTGGCACGCACTTTACGCAGCAGGTCGATGCCGGACATGCCCGGCATGTTCCAGTCTGTCACCAGGAAGTCGTAGTGGCCGTTTTCCAGCATCGGCAACGCCGTGGTGCCGTCATCGGCTTCGTCGGTGTTGGTGAAACCCAGGTCACGCAACAGGTTCTTGATGATCCGCCGCATCGTCGAAAAGTCATCAACGATGAGGATTTTCATGTTCTTGTCCAATTAGACCTCCAAGCAGTCTCAAACGCGCTCGGCCTACCGAGCACGCACTCATTCAATTCGGTACAACGTGGAAAACGACTGCAACGACAGTGGGCTCAACGCGCCCGCCATTCCCCCAGGCGGCTGCGCAGGCGCGCGGCACACTGGCTGTGCAACTGGCTGACCCGCGACTCGCTGACACCCAGCACCTCACCGATTTCCTTGAGGTTCAGCTCTTCGTCGTAGTACAGCGCCAGCACCAGGCGCTCACGCTCCGGCAGGTTGGCAATAGCCTCGGTCAGGGCAGCCTGGAAGCGCTCCTCCTCCAGGCCGCGCGCAGGTTCGACCTGGCCACTGGCGCCATCCTCATGCAGCCCTTCGTGCTCGCCGTCCTGCAACAGGTCGTCGAAGCTGAACAGGCGGCTGCCCAGGGTATCGTTCAAGATCCCGTAGTAATCATCGAGACTCAATTGGAGTTCGGCAGCAACTTCATGATCTTTAGCGTCACGGCCTGTTCTGGCCTCAACTGCACGCATGGCATCACTGACCATACGGGTGTTGCGGTGTACCGAACGCGGTGCCCAATCGCCTTTGCGCACTTCGTCCAGCATGGCCCCGCGGATGCGGATGCCGGCGTAGGTCTCAAAGCTGGCGCCCTTGCTGGCGTCGTATTTGTTGGCCACTTCCAGCAGGCCGATCATGCCGGCCTGGATCAGGTCCTCGACTTGCACGTTGGCCGGCAAGCGCGCCAACAGGTGGTACGCGATGCGCTTGACCAGCGGGGCGTAGCGTTCGATCAGCTCGTACTGGGCGTCCTTCGCCGCCCGGCTGTACATCTTGAAGCCGCTGGCGTTCATAGTACGGGTCCCGCGCTGGTGGGTTGCACCAAGCGCTCGACAAAGAACTCCAGATGGCCGCGCGGATTGGCCGGCAGCGGCCAGCTGTCGACCTTCTGGGCAATCGCCTTGAAGGCCAGCGCACACTTGGAGCGAGGGAAGGCTTCGTAGACGGCACGCTGCTTCTGCACCGCCTTGCGCACGCACTCGTCGTACGGCACGGCACCCACGTACTGCAGGGCAACGTCAAGGAAGCGGTCGGTGACCTTGGTCAGCTTGGCAAACAGGTTGCGCCCTTCCTGCGGGCTCTGCGCCATGTTGGCCAATACACGGAAACGGTTCATGCCATAGTCGCGGTTGAGCAGCTTGATCAACGCGTAGGCGTCGGTAATCGAGGTAGGTTCATCACACACCACCAGCAGCACTTCCTGGGCGGCGCGAACGAAGCTGACCACCGAGTCACCGATACCCGCAGCGGTATCGATCACCAACACATCGAGGTTGTCGCCGATCTCGCTGAACGCCTGGATCAGCCCGGCATGCTGGGCCGGGGCCAGATGCACCATGCTCTGGGTGCCCGAGGCTGCCGGTACGATGCGCACACCGCCGGGGCCCTGCAGCATCACGTCACGCAGCTCGCAACGCCCTTCAATCACATCGGCGAGGGTACGTTTGGGGGTAAGGCCCAGCAACACGTCGACATTGGCCAGGCCCAGGTCGGCGTCCAGCAGCATGACCCTGCGGCCAAGCTCGGCCAGCGCCAGGGACAAGTTCACTGAAACGTTAGTCTTGCCGACGCCACCTTTGCCACCGGTCACGGCGATCACCTGTACGGGATGCATGCTACCCATGTCTGTTCTTTACCTTGTCTCGCTGGGACTCAGGCCACACGTAGGGCAATTCTGCGTGCCCCTTGGCATAGCGACTTTGCACACGCTTCATGGTCAACCCGCTCGCCGTGGGTTGTGATAGAGATCAGCGAACATGTCGGCCATGGCCTCTTCGCTGGGCTCGTCCTGCTGCTGCACATTCACCGCCCGCGTGACCAACTGGTGGCCCCTCGGCAGGTGCAGGTCGTCAGGAATGCGTGGGCCATCGGTAAGATAGGCCACTGGCAGTTCATGACTGATGGCAAGGCTCAGCACATCGCCAAGGCTTGCCGTTTCATCGAGTTTGGTCAGGATGCAGCCGGCCAGGCCACAGCGCTTGTAGCTGTGGTAGGCGGCGGTCAGCACCTGCTTCTGGCTGGTGGTGGCCAGCACCAGGTAGTTCTTCGCGGCAATGCCACGCCCGGCCAAGGTTTCCAGCTGCATGCGCAGCGCAGGGTCGCTGGCTTGCAGGCCGGCAGTATCGATCAGCACCACGCGCTTGCGCAGCAGTGGTTCCAGCGCTGCTGCCAGCGACTGGCCCGGGTCGACGTAAGTCACCGGCACGTTGAGGATGCGGCCCAGGGTCTTGAGCTGCTCCTGAGCGCCAATACGGAAGCTGTCCATGCTCACCAGCGCCAGGTTCTGCGCGCCGTACTTGAGCACGTAGCGCGCGGCCAACTTGGCCAGCGTGGTGGTCTTGCCCATGCCCGCCGGGCCGACCATGGCGATCACCCCGCCCTCTTCGATCGGCTCGATTTCAGGTACTTCGATCATCCGCGCCAAGTGAGCCAGCAGCATGCGCCAGGCCTGGCGCGGTTCCTCGATCTCGGCGGTCAGGTCCAGCAGCTCGCGGGCGATCGGCCCGGACAGGCCGATGCGCTGCAGGCGGCGCCAAAGGTTGGCCTGCTGCGGCTTGCTGCCCTGCAGCTGATTCCAGGCCAGCGAACCGAGTTGCACTTCCAGCAGCTCGCGCAGGCCCGACAGCTCCGAGCGCATGGCATCGAACAGGCGCGGGTCAACCGGCGCAGCAGCCGGTACGGCGGCGGCCTCAGGGGCATCGACGTGCGGCTCGATCAACGGTTCGGCAGCGGTCAAAGATTGCCCGGCGAACAGTTGGCGGTTGTTGTCGCTGCTGTCCTGGCGCTGGTCCAGCTCGGCCTGGGCAGTGGCAATGCGCGTATGGGTCTTGCGCAGCTCTTCTTCCAGCTCGGCGTTGGGCACACGCGGGGCCAGGGCGGACAGCTTGTAGTCCAGCGCGGCCGTCAGCTCGACACCACCGGCAATGCGGCGGTTGCCAATGATCGCGGCATCGGCGCCCAGCTCGTCACGGACCAGTTTCATGGCCTGACGCATATCGGCGGCGAAAAATCGCTTAACTTGCATTATCCCCTACCTCAGCCGTTAGGGCCCACGGTGGCAACGATGGTGACTTGCTTGTTGTCAGGTATTTCCTGATACGCCAGAACATGCAAATTCGGTACAGCCAGGCGACCGAAACGCGACAACATGGCGCGGATCGGGCCGGCGACCAGCAGAATGGCCGGCTGACCCTGCATTTCCTGGCGCTGGGCCGCCTCGATCAGCGAACGTTGCAGCTTCTCGGCCATGCTAGGTTCCAGAAGAACACCGTCTTCCTGACCCTGCCCGGCCCTTTGCAGACTATTCAGCAAAATCTGTTCCAACCTTGGCTCCAGGGTAATCACTGGTAGCTCCGACTCAACGCCGACAATGCTTTGCACGATGGCGCGACACAATCCGACGCGCACCGCCGCCACCAGCGCGGCGGTATCTTGACTCTTGCCCGCGTTGTTCGCGATGGCCTCGGCAATACTGCGAATATCGCGCACTGGCACCTGTTCCGACAACAGGGCTTGCAGCACCTTGAGCAGCCCCGACAAGGAAATGACACCCGGCACCAGCTCTTCTGCAAGTTTAGGCGATGCCTTGGCAAGCACCTGCAGCAGTTGCTGAACCTCTTCGTGGCCGATCAGCTCGTGGCAATGTTTCTGCAGGATCTGGTTGAGGTGGGTGGCCACCACCGTGCTGGCATCGACCACGGTGTAGCCCAGCGACTGCGCCTGTGAGCGCTGGCCGACGTCGATCCACACCGCTTCCAGGCCAAACGCCGGGTCGCGCGCGGCAATACCGTTGAGGGTGCCAAACACCTGCCCAGGGTTGATCGCCAGTTCGCGGTCCGGGTAGATCTCCGCCTCGGCCAGAATCACCCCCATCAAGGTCAGGCGATAGGCGCTGGGTTGCAGGTCGAGGTTGTCACGAATGTGCACGGTGGGCATCAGGAAGCCCAGGTCCTGCGACAGCTTCTTGCGCACGCCCTTGATCCGCGCCAGCAACTGGCCGCCCTGGTTGCGATCGACCAGCGGGATCAGCCGATAGCCGACCTCCAGGCCGATCATGTCGATGGGGGTGACGTCGTCCCAACCCAGCTCCTTGGTTTCCAGCGCGCGTTGTGGCGAGGGCAGCAGGTCCTGCTGACGCTGCGCCTCTTGCTGGGCTTTGACCTTGGCCTGTTGCTGCTTCTTCCACACCAGGTAGGCGCCGCCGGCCGCCATCAGGCCGAGGCTGAGGAAGGCAATGTGCGGCATGCCCGGCACCAGGCCCATGACGATCATCAGCCCCGCCGACACCGCCAGCGCCTTGGGCGAATCGAACATCTGCCGATTGATCAGCTTGCCCATGTCTTCAGAGCCTGAAGCACGGGTGACCATGATCGCGGCGGCGGTGGACAGCAGCAGTGATGGCAATTGCGCCACCAAACCGTCACCAATGGTCAGCAGGGCATAGACCTTGCCGGCCTCGCTGAACGACATATTGTGCTGCAGCATGCCGATGAGCATGCCACCGATCAGGTTGATGAACAGGATCAGCAAGCCGGCGATGGCGTCGCCGCGCACGAACTTGCTGGCACCGTCCATCGAACCGTAGAACTCGGCCTCCTGCGCCACCTCGGCACGGCGGTGCTTGGCCTGAGCCTGGTCGATCAGGCCGGCATTGAGGTCGGCGTCGATGGCCATCTGCTTGCCGGGCATGGCGTCGAGGGTGAAACGCGCACTCACTTCCGAGATACGCCCGGCACCCTTGGTCACCACCACGAAGTTGATGATCATGAGGATGGCGAACACCACGGCACCGACCACGTAGTTACCGCCGATCACCACCTCACCGAAGGCCTGGATCACTTTACCGGCAGCGCCATGGCCCTCCTGGCCATGCAGCATGACCACACGGGTGGACGCGACGTTCAGAGCCAGGCGCAACAACGTGGCCACCAGCAGGATAGTGGGGAACGCGGCAAAGTCGAGCGGGCGCAAGGCGTATACACAGACCAGCAGCACCACGATCGACAGGGCGATGTTGAACGTGAAGAACACGTCGAGCAGGAACGGCGGTATTGGCAACATCATCATTGCCAACATCACCAGCAGCAACAGCGGCACCCCCAGGTTGCCCCGGCCGAGCCCGGCCAGGTTGTTGCGGGCGTTGCTGATTAACTGAGTGCGATCCACCGCGAGTCCTCTTGATGCAAAACTTTGACGCCCAGGGGGCGCCTGGGCGTGGCTTTGCAAGAAGCTTTCCAACTTTGCTCGGCGAAGGATTTATGTTGCTGGTACCGGCCCTTTCGCGGGTAAACCCGCTCCTACGACGGCCTGCGCCCCAACACCAATGTGTGTCCACCCCCGATAGGTGTAGGAGCGGGTTTACCCGCGAATACGGTAGCGGCGGCAACGGTGAACGGCGGGTGGAAATTGGCCAGCAGGCCCGGCCCTTTCGCGGGTGAACCCGCTCCTACGACAGCCTATGCCCCAATCACCAACATGTGCCCACCGTGGGAGCGGGCGCGCCCGCGAAAGGGCCAGAAGCCGTGACACAAGCTCAACTGTCGCGGCGCAGGTCCGGCGGGATCGGCAGGTCGTCCTTCAGCGGCTCTGGGCGCTTGCCCTTGCCGGCGCGGTATTGGCGAATCTGGAACACATACGCCAGCACCTGCGCCACCGCCAGGTACAGCCCCGCCGGGATCTCCTGCTCAAGTTCGGTGGAGTAATAAATCGCCCGCGCCAGCGCCGGCGATTCGAGGATCTGGATGTTGTGCTCCACGCCAATTTCACGAATCTTCAACGCCATGAAATCGCTACCCTTGGCCAGCAGCAACGGCGCCGCACCGCCTTTCTCCGGGTCGTACTGCAAAGCCACCGCATAATGCGTCGGGTTGGTGATGATCACGTCTGCATCCGGCACCGCCGCCATCATGCGCCGCTGCGACACCTCGCGCTGCAGTTGGCGAATACGTTGCTTGACCTCGGGCTTGCCCTCGCTGTCCTTGTACTCATCGCGCACTTCCTGCTTGGTCATCTTCATTTTCTTGTGCGTCTGGTACAGCTGGAACGGCACATCTGCCGCGGCAATCAGCAACAGCCCGGCCGACATCCACAAGGCACTCCAGCCCACCACCTGCAAGCTATGGATGATCGCCTGTTCCAGCGGCTCATTGGCAATCGACAGCAAGGCCTGGCGGTCACCGGAGAGCACCACCACCGCCACCACCAGAATCACGAAAAACTTGGCCAGCGCCTTGAGCAATTCAGTCAAGGCCTGCATCGAGAACATGCGCTTGATCCCCGAAAGCGGGTTCATGCGGCTGAATTTGGGCTGCAGCAAGCTGCCCGAGAACAAGAAGCCGCTAAGCGCGATGGGCGCCACGAAGGAAATCACGAACAGCAGGATCAACACCGGCTGCACCGCCCAGATGGCCATCTTGCCCGAGGCCAGCAGGAAAGCCCCCATCGCCCGCTCGTCGACGATGATGTCGCGGGTCAGGCTGAAGTTCATGCGCATCAACGCCAGCAATGTTTCGGCCAAGTGACCACCGAATGCCAGCAGGCCACCCGCGCCCGCCAGGGTCACCGCCACCGTGTTCAGCTCCTTGGAGCGCGCGACCTCGCCCTTCTCACGGGCGTCGCGCTTGCGCTTTTCGGTGGGGTCTTCTGTCTTGTCCTGACCGCTCTCGCTTTCTGCCATGTTCAGCGCGCCCTCGCCAGCTCACGCAGCCACTGCAGCGTTTCACTGGCCAATGCCTGATAGTGAGACAGTATATCCGCCAGGCCCACCCAGAAGACGAACATGCCCATAACCAAGGTCAGCGGGAAGCCGATTGAGAAAATATTCAGCTGTGGCGCTGCGCGGGTCATTACGCCAAAGGCGATGTTCACCACCAGCAGCGCAGCGATCACCGGCAGAATCAACAGCAGGCCGGCACCGAACACCCAGCCCATGCGCCCGGCCAGCTCCCAGAAGTGGTTGACCACCAGCGCACTCCCCACCGGCAAGGTGGTAAAACTTTCGGTCAGTACCTCGAACACCACCAGGTGGCCGTTCATCAACAGGAACAACACACTCACCAGCATGGTCATGAACTGGCTGATTACCGTGACGTTGACACCGTTGGCGGGGTCGACCATCGAGGCGAACGCCATACCCATCTGTACCGCGACGATTTGCCCGGCAACCACGAAAGCCTGAAACAGCAACTGCAAGGCCAGGCCAAACAGCGCACCGACGATGATCTGCTCGGCGCACAGCAGCATACCGCGCAGGCTCAACGGGTCGAACTCGGGCAGCGGCGGCAATGCCGGCACGATCACCACGGTCACCGCCACCGCCACGTACAGGCGAATCCGCGCCGGCAACATGCGGGTACCGAAGATCGGCATGGTCATCAGCACCGCAGTCACCCTGAACAACGGCAGGATGAAGGTGGCGACCCAGGTGCCAATCTGCGTGTCGGTCAGCTCCAGCATCGCCGCGTCAACCAATGAGCTGCGGGATGTTGGTGTAAAGGGTGGTGAAGTACTCCATGAACTTCTGCACCAGCCACGGCCCGGCGATGATCAGCGTGATCAGCATCACCAGCAGGCGCGGCAAAAAGCTCAAGGTCTGTTCGTTGATCTGCGTGGCAGCCTGGAACATCGCCACCACCAGGCCCACCAACAGGCTCGGCACCACCAGCACGGCGACCATGAGGGTGGTCAGCCACAGGGCATCACGAAACAGGTCGACAGCAACTTCAGGTGTCATCGGCGGCTCTCCTTGACGGCGTCAGACGCCGCCGAAACTGCTGGCCAGGGTACCCATGATCAGCGCCCAGCCGTCGACCAGCACAAACAGCATGATCTTGAAGGGCAGCGAAATGATCAGCGGCGACAGCATCATCATACCCATGGCCATCAGCACACTGGCCACGACCATGTCGATGATCAGGAACGGGATGAAGATCATGAAACCGATCTGGAACGCCGTCTTCAGCTCGGAAGTGACGAACGCCGGCACCAGGATCGTCAGCGGCACCTGGTCGGGGCCGGCGATGTCGGTACGCTTGGACAAGCGCATGAACAGGTCAAGGTCGCTTTGCCGGGTTTGCGCCAGCATGAAGTCCTTGAGCGGGCCCTGGGCCTTGTCGATCGCCTGCTGGGCAGTCATCTGCTCCTTCAGGTAAGGCTGCAGCGCGTCCTGGTTCACCCGATCGAACACCGGCGCCATGATGAACATGGTCAGGAACAGCGCCATGCCGGTCAGCAACTGGTTGGATGGCGTCTGCTGCAGGCCCAGGGCCTGGCGCAGGATCGAGAACACGATGATGATGCGGGTAAAGCTGGTCATCAGAATGACGAACGCCGGGATGAAGCTCAGCGCAGTCATGATCAGCAGGATTTGCAGGCTGACCGAATATTCCTGCTGCCCGTCCGGGGTATTGGACAGGGTGATGGCCGGAATCGACAGCGGGTCGGCGGCCAGGGCCAGCGGCGCAGCCAGCAGCAGCGCCAGAGTCAACAACGTACGCAGCGCGCCGCTCATCACTTGTTGTCCTTAGGGTCCTTGCCCATCAGCTCCATCAGCCGCTGGGCAAACTCCGGCGTCGCCTGACGGACGCTTGCCGGTACTTCCACGGGTTCGGCCAGTACATGCAGGGCCTCGATGGTGCCCGGGGTATGGCCTATCAGGATCTGCTCCTTGCCTACCTGCACCAGCAGCAGGCGGTCACGCGGGCCGATGGCACGGCTGCCGACAATCTCGATCACCTGCCCACCCTTCACTGCGGTGCTCTGCAGCCGCCGCAGCAGCCAGGCCAGGAAGAAGATCAGGCCCACCACCAGCAGCAGCCCCAAGACCATCTGCGCCAACTGCCCGCCGAGACTGCCAGGTTGAGCCACCGGGGTGGCCGCTGGCGTGGCCGCAGCCAGGCAGGCGTGGCTGGCGAAAAGCACCGCTGCCGCAGCGATGGCGCGCATTGTGCCCTTCACTCAGCGCAGCTTCTTGATACGTTCGCTGGGGCTGATCACGTCGGTCAGGCGGATGCCGAACTTTTCGTTGACCACGACCACTTCGCCATGGGCGATCAGCGTGCCGTTGACCAGCACGTCGAGCGGCTCGCCGGCCAGACGGTCGAGCTCGATCACCGAGCCCTGGTTGAGCTGCAGCAGGTTGCGGATGTTGATCTCGGTGCTGCCCACCTCCATGGAAATGTTCACCGGGATGTCCAGGATCACGTCCAGGTTCGGGCCTTCGAGGCTGACATTTTCGTTCGGCTTCGGCGAGCTGGCGAATTCTTCCATCGGCAGGCGGCCCGGGCCGCTGCTGCCGGTGTCCCCGCCCAGCAGTGCATCGATGTCGGCCTGGCCGGCAGAACCGGTTTCTTCCAACGCTGCGGCCCACTCATCGGCCAGTGCCTGGTCCTCTGGTGAGGTGATCTCGTTTTCGTTAGCCATGATTTCCTCGACAGGCATTCAATTCGTTGTAAGCGACCGGCACACCGTCAGCGGCGTTCGATCGGGTCAATGATCTGCAGGGCCAGGTTGCCCTTGTGCGAGCCCAGCCGCGCCTTGAACGCTGGCACCCCGTTAGCGCGCAGCACCAGGTGCTCGGGCAACTCGACCGGGATCACGTCACCCGGCTGCATGTGCAGGATGTCGCGCAGCTTCAGCTGGCGTCGGGCGACCGTGGCGGTCATTGGCACGGCCACGTCCAGCACGTCCTCGCGCAGGGCCTTGACCCAGCGCTCGTCCTGGTCGTCCAGGTCCGACTGGAAACCGGCATCAAGCATTTCCCGCACCGGCTCGATCATCGAGTACGGCATGGTCACGTGCAGATCGCCGCCGCCGCCGTCCAGTTCGATGTGGAAGGTGGACACCACCACCGCCTCGCTGGGGCCGACAATGTTGGCCATGGCCGGGTTGACCTCGGAGTTTATGTACTCGAAGCTGACCGGCATGATCGCCTGCCAGGCTTCCTTGAGGTCGACGAAACACTGGTCCAGCACCATGCGCACCACACGCAGTTCGGTGGGGGTGAACTCGCGCCCTTCGATCTTGGCGTGGCGGCCATCACCGCCAAAGAAGTTGTCCACCAGCTTGAACACCAGCTTGGCGTCAAGGATGAACAGCGAAGTGCCGCGCAGCGGCTTGATCTTGACCAGGTTGAGGCTGGTCGGCACGTACAGCGAGTGCACGTATTCGCCGAACTTCATGACCTGCACGCCCCCCACGGCCACGTCTGCGGAGCGGCGTAGCAGGTTGAACATGCTGATACGGGTGTAGCGGGCGAAGCGCTCGTTGATCATTTCCAGGGTCGGCATGCGACCCCGCACGATACGGTCCTGACTGGTCAGGTCGTAGCTTTTGATACTGCCAGGCTCGGATGCACTCTCGGTCTGCACCAGCCCGTCGTCGACACCGTGCAACAGGGCATCGATTTCATCCTGGGACAGCAGGTCCTGTACGGCCATTGCGGACTCCTACTGCAATACGAAATTGGTGAACAGCAACTGGTCGATGACCGGCTTGCCGACTTCCTTCTGCGCCACTTCCTGGACCACCGCGGTGGCCTTCTGACGCAGCATCTCCTGCCCTACCGGGCTGCTGGCGAGGGTGTCGAACCCTTGCCCGGAGAACATCATCACCAGGTTGTTGCGGATCACCGGCATGTGCACCTTGAGGGCATCCAGGTCGGCCTGGTTACGCGCCTGCAGGGTGATGCTCAGCTGCATGTAGCGCTGGCGGCCGTTCTGGTTGAAGTTGACCACGAAGGCCGGGGTCAGCGCCTCGTAGATCGCCCCTGGCTTGACGTTGCTGGCCGTGGCCTCGGCGGCCGGAGCCGGCTCGCTCTTGTGCATGATGAACCAGGTAGCGCCCACCGAAAGGCCGATCGCCAGCAACAGGCCGACGACAGCCAGCAGGATCAGCTTGAGTTTGCCTTTAGTGGCGGGGTCTTTGACTGCTTCGCTCTTCGCCATGCCAATAATCCGTCGTCCATCGGGGGGTTCAAGGGAGGATGGCTTGGCTTGAGCAAGTGTTATGCCAGATTTTGCAGGGGATGGATTCCAGCAGGTTTTGCGGTGCTGGCTGCTTCGCGGCCACGCCCGCTCCCACAGCTACCGCACAGGGTTCGAAATCAACGAAACGCCTGTGGGAGTGGGCTCGCCCGCGAAGAAGCCAGCCCAGGCCAACCGTTATCAGGCGTAGTAATCGACCGCACTGTCGCCGACAACCACCTGCTGCTCCAAAGGCCGGGCGCTATCGACCGCCTCGACCCCACCCTGCTCGGAGCGGCGCGCCGCCACCCCGGAAAGGTTGCTGCCCTGCGCCTGCCCCTGCTGTTGTTGCTGCCCGCGCGACTGGTCAGCCACGTTGACATCCGGCTGCGCCAACCCCTGCTGGGCAAACAGTTCGCGCAGGCGGTGCACCTGGCTGTCGAGGGCATCACGTACGCCGGCGTGGCCGCTGATGAAGGTGACCTGGGTGGCCTGGTCCGCCGCAACATTGACGCGAATGTCGAGGCGACCGAGTTCCGCTGGCTCCAGTTGGATATCAGCCGACTTGAGGTTCTGGCTGGACAGGTACATGACCCGGTTGACCAGGCCTTCGGCCCAAGCGTTCTGGTTCATTGGCAATGGCTGATGCAGCGGGTTCGCATTGGCCGGTACGGCGTTGGCGGTCTTGGCCGTGGCCGCCTGGGTCAGGCTGGCCAGGCGGTTGGCAAAATCATCGATGCGGGTGTCGCTGCTGGCACTCTTGGTGTCTTTCAGGCCGTCCTCAAGCAAGGCGCCAAAGGCCTTGCCACCGGATTCGGTGCTTTCGCCATCGGTATTCTCGACCAAATTCGCCAAGGTATTGACGGCTGTCTGCCCTTCCTCGCCCTCAGCCTGGGCAGCATCAAGGGCATGTGCCGAAGTGCCACCCTTGGCCTGGGCACTGTGCTCCAGCGCGAAGCGCAGGGTTGGCAGGTTGGCCAGGGGGTCAGCATCGGGATCGAAGGCCTCCTCGGCGGACGGCTCTTCAGGCAGTGCCGCGGCAAACTGGGTTTGCGCCGTGGCCGCCTGCAGCACCGGCGCCACCGCCTCGGCCTGAGCCTGGATCAGTTGCGCGCCGGGCTGGGCATCAGTGACCTGACCGGCCACCAGACTGGCATCACGCACACCCGTATCGGCCTGGGCCGAATCCCCTTCTGGCAACTTGTTGCCGTCATCGGCAACTGCAGCTTTGCCAGCCGGGTCTTTCTTGCCGCCAGCTGCCGCATCAGGTTTGTCCTTGGGCTTGGCCTGTGCGACCTTGTCGTCCTGCCCGGTAACCTTGTCGCGGCCCTGCCTGGCCATCACCTGGCCAAAGGCATCGCCCTTGTCGCCCAGCGCCTGCAGCGGCTTGTCCGCCTGTACGGTGGCCGAACGCGAAGTCTTGGCAACGGCATTGGCTTGCAACAAAGGGTTGGGTGCGACAGGCATCGAGCGGTCTCCGCGCCAGAAACAAAAATCATCGGGGCGGAGACAGGCAAGACTCGCGCCAACTCGCGTATCAGCCTGCGGAAATACGTTGCTGCTCACCGCGGTAAAAGTGCTGCACCACGACGAATTCCATGTCGATGCGGCTGATCAAGTCTTCAATTCCATATAACGGGGGCCGCCGTGCGCGCTCTTCGAGCTGCTGACACAGGCTGGCCAAGGCCACCGCGCCCATGTTGCTGCTGCTGCCCTTGAAACTGTGGGCTGCCGCGCCAAGTTCCTCGGCGCTTTTGGCCGCGTGCAACTGGCCAAGACGCCGCTCTGAGTCGTCGAGAAAAGTCTGCACCAACTGCAGGTAGCCATCTTCCATGACCTCACGCAGGTCACTGAGTACCTTGTGGTCAATATGCATGTCAGTCACTTGTTCACTCCTTGATCAAGCCAGATTATGCCCGAGCCAACCCGTGGCTCACCATACGAACTCCACATGCGCGCAACGCCCGCCTTCACTCCAGCGCGCGTCACTGGCCAACTGCCGCACCAGATTCAGACCGCGACCGCTCAGCCCCTGGTCCGGCGAAGGCCGCGCAAGCACGCGCTGCACGTCGAAGCCGGCACCGCTGTCGCGCACTTCGATCATCAGACGCCCACCGCCGCCATGCGGTTCAACCTTGAAATCGATGCTTACAAAGCCTTCGGTCAGCGAACCCAGGCGCCGGGCACGCTCCTGGTAATAGTCGGTAAAGCCTCGCACATCGCGCTTGAGCTGTGAGTCCAGGCCCAGCACACCATGCTCCAGCGCATTGGCATACAACTCGCTAAGCACACTGTGCAAGTTGCCGGTACGTGCGCGCAGGCCATGAATTTCCTGCAACAACTGCACCAGGTAAGGCACAGGGTTGAAGCGCTTGAGGCTTTCGCCCCGCACTTCGAAGCTCAGCGACCAGTCCAGCGGGCTGGAGCGGCCACTATCAGAGTAGATCATCGGTGCCGGCACCCGCTCCTCGGCAGTGAACATGCGAATGTCGCACAAGCTGATGTCATCGCGTGGCTGCCCACCAAAACGCTCCAGGGCCAGCATCAGCTCATCGAACAACTGCACAGGGTCGCGGTTGTCGGCCAGCACCGCTCGCAGGCGCTGTACGCCAAACAGGCGCTCCTGGTCGTCGGCGGTATCGAGCACACCGTCTGACAGCAGCAACAGGCGCTCGCCCGGTGCCAGCGGCAACACCTCTGTGCTGTCATCGAAGCGCTCAGCGGCCAGAATGCCCAGCGGCAAGTGCCGCGAACTCAGTGCCGACAGCACCTGGCCATCCACCGACAGGCGATAGCCATCAGGCATACCGCCATTCCACACCTCCACCGAGCCGCGCTGCATGCTGAGGTTGAGCAGCAGCGCACAGCAGAACATGTCCACCGGCAGGATGCGCTTGAGCTTGGCATTCATCTCGCGCAGGATCTGCGCCATGCCGTAGCCCTTGGCGGTCATGCCGTAGAACACCTCAGCCATCGGCATGGCGCCGACCGCCGCCGGCAGGCCGTGACCGGTGAAATCGCCAAGCAGCACACGCATGTCGCCGGCCGGGGTAAATGCCGCCAGCATCAGGTCGCCATTGAACAGCGCGTAAGGCGATTGCAGGTAGCGAATGTTGGGCGCTGAAAGGCAACCAGAGTGGGCCACCTTGTCGAACACCGCCTTGGCCACCCGCTGCTCGTTAAGCAGGTGATGGTGATGCCGGGTGATCTGGTCGCGCTGCTCCAGTACCGTTGCCTGCAAGCGACGCAGGCGATCCATGGCGCGAATCTTGGCAGCGAGGATCACCGCACTGTAGGGCTTGGCCATGAAATCATCGCCCCCCGCCTCCAGGCAACGCACCAGGCCTTCTTCTTCATTCAGCGACGTCAGGAAAATGATCGGCACCAGCGCTTCGCCAGCCAATGCCTTGATCTGCCGCGCCGCCTCGAAGCCATCCATGACCGGCATCAGGGCGTCCAGCAGCACCAGTTGCGGGCGCCGCTCGAGGTACAGCGCTACCGCCTGCTCGCCGTTTTCCGCAGTGAATACCTGATGCCCCTGGCGGCGCACGATCTGCGCAAGCAGAAGGCGATCGACAGCACTGTCTTCGGCGACCAGCACGGTCAACGCCTGTTCGGCCGGCATGTCGGCGCTCAACTGATATCGAAGAGTTTTTCGAAATTGGAGATAGCGAGAATCTTGCGCACGTCGGAGCTGGCATGCACTACCCGCACATCCGACTCGTCGCCGCCCGCGTGGTCGCGCAGCAACAGCAGCATGCCCAGCGCGGAGCTGTCGAGGTAGGTGGTGTCCTTCAGGTCGACGACCACCGAATCCGGGCGCCTGGGCTGGCGTTCGTAGGCGTCGCGAAACTCCTGATGCTTGCCGAAATCGAAGCGCCCCTTGATCTTGATGGTCAGCTTTTTCCCGTCCTGCGAAAAATCAGTCTCGACTGCCATGCTAGCGATTCCTTCGATGATGGCGGATGCAACTGCTCTAAGGTTTAGCAGGCGATGGTGGGGGTGGCAAGCGGATGCAGGCTCGTGGCTTTGATGGCCTGTACGGCCTCTTCGCGGGTAAACCCGCTCCTGCATCAATCGGTGGTATCGCCCAATACCGTGGTAGGAGCGGGTTCACCCGCAAATAGGCCGGACCTGCCAGCCAATATACCCGGTCATACACCGTCGCAGCCGCCACCGCATTCGCGGGCAAGACCTCGCATTTGTTTCGGGCCAATTATTCCGCTGCAAGGCCTGCGGCGAACACCTATAGAGGGTTTTGCCGCGGCAGGCGCTGCGACAGCTCATCCAGCAAGCGCTGCTCGCGCTTGTCTTCAGCGCGCCGGGCCTCGTCCTGGTAGCGCTGTACCAGCTTGCGCAAACCTTCCACCCGGGCATAGGCCTGCTGCCAGGCACCACGGGCATTATTGAGGTTGTTCTGGTGCCAGACCAGGCTTTGCCGCTGCTGGGTCATGGCCGTTTCCAGCTGCCCCAGAAAACGCTGATAATTGACCAGCCAGCTGCCATTGACCCCTTGCCCGCCGCGGTTGATCCACTGCAACTGGTAATCCTCGCGAAAGCGCTCCAGCTCAGCCAGCTTGGCCTGGGCCGTGGCCACCTGCTGCTGGAAATGACCAAGGCGCTGAGCCGCCTTGCGCTCGGCTTCTTCGGCCATGTCCACCACCGGCGCCAGGCGCGCGGCACGTCCGGGCAGCGCCATGGCTTATCAACCTGCCGGGGGCGTGAAAATTGCCCCCAGCTGTTCGCGGCTCTGCGCCATGCCCACATTCTCGCGCAGGCCTTGGCGCAGGAACTCAACCAGCTTCGATTGCAAGGCAATGGCCAGGTCGGTCTCCGGATCACCGCCGGCCACGTAAGCCCCCACGCTGATCAGGTCGCGGCTTTGCGACAGGCGCGACCACAGTTGCTTGAACTTCTGCGCCTGGCGCAAGTGGTCGGCATCGACCACTTGGGGCATGACCCGGCTGATCGACGCTTCGATGTCGATGGCCGGGTAATGGCCCTCCTCAGCCAGCCGACGCGACAGCACAAAGTGGCCGTCAAGCACGCCCCGCGCCGAGTCGGCGATCGGGTCTTGCTGATCGTCGCCTTCAGACAGCACGGTATAGAACGCAGTGATCGAACCACCGCCAGGTTCGCCATTGCCTGCCCGCTCCACCAGCTTGGGCAGCTTGGCGAACACCGAGGGCGGGTAACCCCGGGTGGCCGGTGGCTCGCCGATGGCCAGGGCAATTTCCCGCTGGGCCTGGGCGAAACGGGTCAACGAGTCCATCAGCAACAGCACATTCTTGCCTTTGTCGCGGAAGTATTCGGCAATGCGTGTGCAATACATGGCGGCGCGCAGGCGCATCAGCGGCGCATCGTCGGCCGGCGACGCCACCACCACCGAGCGCTTGAGGCCCTCTTCACCGAGGATGTGCTCGATGAACTCCTTCACCTCGCGCCCCCGCTCACCGATCAGGCCGACCACGATGATTTCGGCTTCGGTGAAGCGGGTCATCATGCCCAGCAGCACCGATTTACCCACCCCGGTACCGGCAAACAGGCCTAGCCGCTGGCCACGGCCGACGGTAAGCAGGCCGTTGATACTGCGAATGCCCACATCCAACGGCTTGCTGATAGGGTCGCGGTTGAGCGGGTTGATCACCGGGCCGTCCATCGGCACCCAGTCCTCGGCCTTCATCCCGCCCTTGCCATCCAGCGCACGGCCGGCGCCGTCGAGCACCCGGCCCAGCATGCTCATGCCCATGGGCAGGCGGCCACCGTCATCCAGCGGCACTACCCGGGCCCCCGGCGCGATGCCGACGATACTGCCCACCGGCATCAGAAACACCTTGGGCCCGGCAAAGCCCATGACTTCGGCCTCGACCTGCACCGGGTGATAACTGTCATCGTTGATCACCAGGCAGCGGCTACCGACTGCTGCGCGCAGGCCTTCGGCTTCCAGGGTGAGGCCAACCATACGCAGCAGGCGGCCTTCGACGATGGGCTGGGCCGGCAGCGCGATGGCCTCAGCGTAAGTGCCGAGGCGCTTGCCGAAACTGGTGCGTTCAAGGTGCATCTGGGCTGTCCACAGCACGCTCGGCCGGCGCGTCCAGGTCTATCGACAGGTCTGGCGCCGCCGGGTGCAGGGAATGGTCATGCAACTGGTCGAACAGCTGCGCCACCGCTTTTTCGATACGCGTTTCCATGGTGGCATCGATACGGCTGTGGGCCGTCTCGATGCGGCAACCACCCGGTAGCAGCGCGCTATCTTCCAGCAGCCGCCAGTTCTCCTCATGGCGTTCGCGCAGGGCCTTGGCCAGCTCGAAATCCTGCGGGTTGAGGTGGATGCGGATATTGTCCGCGCCCATGGGCAGCAGCTTGAGCGCTTCGCGCAGCACCTGAGTGATCTGGCTGGAATCGTTGCGCAGCTCGCGGCCAATCACCTGACGGCTCATGTGCGCGATCAGGTGCACCAGGCTTTTCTCGATCTGCGTATCCTGCTCGGCGATCGGCTCCATCAGGTTGGCCATCAGCCGCTCAAGGCTGTCCAGCTTGGCCTTCAGGGCCTCTTCGGCCTCCTGGCGAACCTTGAGCTGGGTGCTGTGGAAGCCCTCGCGCTCACCGGTGGCGAAGCCCTCGTTGTAGGCCTCCTGACGGATGGCTTCGAGCTCTTCCAGGGTCAGTGGCTGGACTTCTTCCAGCGGCACTTCCTCGACTTCCTCAATGACCTCGGGCTCAGGCTCAGGCTCCGGTTCGGGCTCCGGTTCCGGGTCGAAGCTGGGCAGCGCCCACACGTCCACGCCCTCGAGGTCGCGAGCGCGGATCAGGTCGCTGGGGTGGTGTTCTTTGGTAGGCATGCTGTCATGTTCTCAAACCATGTTCGGCCAACACGGTCCCTTGTAGGAGCGGGTTCACCCGCGAATGCGTCGGCAGCGACAACCTCGATTGCCAGGGCCGACGCCTTTGCGGGTAAACCCGCGCCTACAAAAGGCGGCGTCGGCCATGGGATCGCGAATACCTTAGATCATTTCCTCGGCGCCCTTGCCGCCGAGGACGATCTCGCCGGCCTCGGCCATACGCCGGGCAATGGTGAGGATTTCTTTCTGCGCGGTTTCCACGTCACTGACCCGTACCGGCCCTTTGGCCTCCAGATCGTCGCGCAGCAACTCCGAAGCACGTTTGGACATGTTCTTGAAGATCTTGTCCTTGACCCGCTCGTCGGCGCCCTTGAGCGACACCACCAACACGTCGGAGGACACTTCGCGCAACAGCGCCTGGATGCCCCGGTCGTCGACGTCGGCCAGGTTGTTGAAGACGAACATCAGGTCTTCGATCTGCTCCGACAGGTCGCTGTCGATTTCGCGGATCGCGTCCATCAGTGCGCCTTCCACCGAGCTGTCGAGGAAGTTCATGATGTCGGCCGCCCGCTTGATGCCACCCAGGGTGGTACGCGCGGCGTTGGAGTTGCCCGAGAACTGCTTCTCGAGAATCTGGTTCAGCTCCTTCAGCGCCGCGGGTTGCACGGTGTTCAGCGATGACACGCGCAGGACGATGTCCAGGCGCACCTTGTGGTCGAAGTTGCTCAGCACTTCACCGGCCTGGTCCGGGTCGAGGTAGGCGACCACGATGGCCTGGATCTGGGGGTGCTCGTAGCGGATCACATCGGCCACGGCACGCGGTTCCATCCACTTGAGGCTGTCCAGGCCGCTGGTATTGCCGCCGAGCAGGATGCGGTCGACCAGGCCGTTGGCCTTGTCCTCGCCCAGGGCCTGGTTGAGCATCTTGCGGATGTACGCATCAGAACCGACGCCCAGGCTGGTCTGGTCGCCGACGATGTCGACGAACTCGCTCATCACCTGTTCGACCTGGTCACGGTGCACATTGCCCATCTGCGCCATGGCCACACCCACCCGCTGCACTTCCTTCGGGCCCATGTGCCGCAGCACCTGGGCCGCATCGGTCTCGCCCAGCGAGAGCAGGAGGATCGCCGCCTTGTCGACGCGGCTCAGCTTGGCGGTAACGGCTCGGTTATCACTCATCGGCGTTGATCCAGTCTTTCACGACCTGAGCCACACGGCCCGGGTCTTCGGCCACCAGGCCTTTGATTGCGTTGAGCTGTGCCTCGTAACCCTCGCTCGGGCTAGGCAGCAGAATGCTTGTCGGGCCACCCAGGCTGACGCGGTCGTTGGCCAGTTCGCCATCCAGACCCATCATGCCGCCCAGCTCCATGTCGCTGTCCGGGGCAGCCTGCTTGCCGCCCCCGGTAATGTTGTTCAGCACCGGCCGCAGCACGCCGAACACCAGCACCAGGATGAACACCACGCCCAGCACCTGTTTGACGATATCCCAGAACCAGGGCTGCTGGTAGAAGGCGATATCGGCGATTTCCTCACCACGGTCGGCGGCGAACGGCACGTTGATCACCGTCACGCTGTCGCCACGGCTGGCATCGAAGCCGACTGCGTCCTGCACCAGGCGGGTAAAGCGCGCCAGGTCTTCGGCACCCCATGGCGCCCGCGTGGTATCGCCAGTGGCCGGGTCGATCTTGACCTGGTCGTCCACCACCACCGCTACCGACAGGCGGGTCATGCGCCCCTGCTGCTGACGAGTGTGGCTGATGGAACGGTCCAGCTCGAAGTTCTTGGTGCTTTGCTGACGCTTGTCTGACGGGTACGGCGCGAGCATCGGCTGACCGGTAGCCGGGTCCATGATCTGCTGACCGTTGGCATCCACCAGCGGTTGGCCAGGCTGAATGGCGGCAGCCGGGGTAGCCGCGCCACCGGTGGTCTGCGGTGCCGAAGCGGCGCCTGGCGGTTGGTTGCTCAGCGCGCCAGGCACGCCTTGCGGGCCCTGGCTGCTGGCACGTTGTTCGTCGACCGACTGCTCGCTGCGCAACGCCGGCTGGTCGGGGTTGAACTGTTCGGAGGTGGACTCGACCGCGCTGAAGTCGAGGTCGGCGGACACCTCGGCCTTGTAGCGGTCGTTGCCCAACACCGGCAGCAGAATGTTGTGCACACGCTGGGTGAGCATGCTTTCCACCCGGCGGCTGTAGTCGAACTGCTTGCCGGCCTGGGTCAGCGCGGAATCCTGAATCTGTTCGGACAGCAGGTTGCCTTTCTGATCGACGACGGTGACCTGGGACTTATCCAGTTCCGGCACGCTGGTGGCGACCAGGTTGACGATGGCCATCACCTGCCCGGCTTCCAGTGCACGGCCTGGGTACAGCTCGACCAGTACCGAGGCGCTGGGCTTGCGTTCATCACGCACGAACACCGAACTTTTCGGGATGGCCAGGTGCACGCGCGCAGCCTTGACGTTGTTGAGGCTGGAAACGGTACGGGCCAGTTCGCCTTCAAGGCTGCGGCGGTAGCGGGTGGCTTCCATGAACTGGCTGGTGCCCAGGCCCTGCTCCTTGTCGAGCAGCTCGAAGCCGACATTGCCGTCGCTCGGCGCCACGCCGGCGGCTGCCAGTTTCAGGCGCGCACGGGAGAGGTCGTCGGCCTTGACCAGCAGGGCCCCCGAGTTGGGCTCCACGTTATAGGGGATGTCAGCAGCGGCCAGGGTGTCCATGACCTGCTTGGTGTCCATGCCCGACAGGCTGCCGTACAACGGACGGTAATCGGGTTGTTGCGACCACAGCACCACGGCAAAGCCGATGGCCACGCTGGCCGCCAGGCCGACCATGAGGCCGATCTGGCGCAGCATGGGCATCTGCGAGATGTTTTCCAGAAACGCCATGCCAAACAGCGGCGGCTTGGCCGCTGGCGAGCCAGCTTTGGCGGGGGCGTTTTCGACGACTGCTTCAGCCATGGGTTACATCCGTCCTCAAACCGGCATCTGCATGATGTCCTGGTACGCCTGGACCAGCTTGTTGCGTACCTGGGTCATGGCTTGCATCGACACGCTGGCCTTCTGCGAAGCGATCATCACGTCAGTCAGGTCGACGCCGCTCTTGCCGATTTCGAACGCGTTGGCCAGTTGGGTCGAGGCCTGCTGCGTCTCATGCACCTTGCCGATGGCCTGGCCGAGCATGTCGGCGAAGGTGCTTTGCCCTGGCGCCAGCTCGGGGGCGGCCGTTACCTTGGGCAGCGACATGGCATCGGCCTGCATGGCCCGCATGTCCAACATCAGACGATTGAATTCAACACCTTGGCTCATGACCCTTCTCTCTCCTGCGGCCGCATTTTTTTGACAGTCATGCGGCGAATGACCTACCTAAAGCAACAAAGGTGCCAGCCTTCGCAACTCATTTCCCAGGGATCACACAATTCCTGTGGGAGCGGCCTTGCGTCGCGATGGGGGCGCGAAGCGGCCCCAGGACTTCAGCTGCGCCGCAAAGATCGCCGGGGCCGCTTTGCGCCCCTATCGCGACGCAAGGCCGCTCCACAGAGGTCCGCGCCAGTTGCAGATGATTGGCCTGTCAGCCGAACAGGCTGGCCTCGACGTCAAACCCGGCATCGCGCATCTGCGCCAGCTTGTAGCGCAACGTACGTGGACTGATCCCCAGGCGTTCGGCCGCCTCTTTGCGGCGGCCGCGCTCGGCGCGCAGGGTGTCGATGATCATCTGGTACTCGTGACGACGCATGTCATCCCCCAGCCCGCCGGCATCAGCAACCACGTCGAGAGATGGCTCGGTGCCAGCTGACAATGGAATGGCGCCTGCCAGACAAAAATCCGCCGCCTCGATCACGCCACCCTGCTGCAGAATCAACGCCCGCTGCAGGGCGTTGTCCAGTTCGCGCACGTTGCCCGGCCAGGCATAGGCTTGCAGGCAGGCCCGAGCCGCTGGCGAGAGGCGCACCGGGGCGTGCTTCATCTTGGCCACATGGCGCGCCAGCAAGCGCTCAGCCAGCTGCAGGATATCGCCCGGCCGCTCACGCAGCGGGCGCCAGGCCAGCGGAAACACTGACAGGCGGTAGTACAGGTCTTCGCGGAAGCGCCCGGCTGCCACTTCGCCTGCCA
This sequence comes from Pseudomonas sp. GLN_2, assembly GCF_043106005.1. Lineage (NCBI taxonomy): Bacteria > Pseudomonadati > Pseudomonadota > Gammaproteobacteria > Pseudomonadales > Pseudomonadaceae > Pseudomonas > Pseudomonas sp. GLN_2. The sequence goes on from NZ_JBICMC010000007.1 coordinate 43,629, forward strand.
GGTCGCGGTTGGTGGTGGCCAGCACCCGAATGTCCAGGCTGATCGGCTTGCGCCCGCCTACCCGCTCCACCTCGCGCTCCTGCAGCACACGCAGCAGCTTGGCCTGCAAGGCCATGGGCATTTCCGAGATTTCGTCGAGCAGCAGGGTGCCGCCTTCGGCCTGCTCGAACTTGCCCGCCTGAGCCGCAATAGCGCCGGTGAAGGCACCCTTCTCGTGGCCGAACAGGGTGGCCTCGAGCATGTTGTCGGGGATCGCCGCGCAGTTGATCGCCACGAAGGGCTGCGCCGCACGCGGCGACTGCTGGTGAATGTAGCGCGCCAGCACTTCCTTGCCAGTACCGGACTCGCCGGAAATCAGCACGGTCGAGTCACTGCGCGCCACACGGGCCGCCAGTTCCAGCAATTGGCGGCTGGCCGGCTCGCAGGCCACCGGCCCCTCTTCGCCGGTCACACGCCCGGCGGCATGCCGCTCCACGAGGCTGAGCAGCGCCTTGGGCTCGAACGGTTTGACCAGGTAGTCGGCGGCGCCTTGACGCATGGCCTCGACCGCACGCTCGACGGCAGCGTGCGCCGTCATCAACAGCACCGGCAACTGTGGCTGCTGGCGGCGCAGTTGGCTGAGCAACTGGTGCCCGTCCATACCGGGCATGTTGACGTCACTGACCACCAGGCTGAACGCGTCATCCACTACGGCCTCCAGCGCTTCTTCGGCACTGCCCACGGCCTGGTAGGCGAAACCGCCGATTTCCAGGGTATCGCCCAGCGCCTGGCGCAATACGCGGTCATCCTCGACCAGCAGCACCTTGATTGCCATTACACCCCCTCCGCCAATTGCCCGTCGATCAACGGCAGCTCTACCCGTACGCAGGTACCACGGCCGACTTTCGAGCGCAGGTTGATCGTGCCCTGGTGCGCACGCACCACCGCCTTGACCACGGCCAGGCCCAGGCCGGTACCGGTGGCCTTGGTGGTAAGAAACGGCTCGCCCAAACGGCCGAGCAAGCCTGCATCGATGCCACTGCCGGCATCGCTGACGCACAGGTGCAAGCTACGTTCGCGGCGGTAAAGGTGCACCTTCAGCCGTGCCGGGCCATCGCTGGCCTGCAGGGCATTTTCAATCAGGTTGAGCAAGGCGCCCACCAAGGTGTCGCGGTTGCACAGCAGCTCACCCAGATGACTGTCGCACTGCCAGCGCACGGCGTGCCCCTGCACATGCGCCTGGGCCGCCTGCTGCAGGGCCTGGAACAGCGCTTTCGGGGTCACCCGATCCCCCAGCGGCAACTCGCCACGGGCAAACACCAGCATGTCGCGCACCTGGTGTTCCAGCTCGTGAAGGCGCTCCTTCAAGGTCGCGGCGAAGCGCAGGCGGGTTTCCGCGCTCAGCGCTTGCTCGCTATCAGCCAGATGGCTGGCATACAACATGGCTGCCGAAAGCGGCGTGCGGATCTGGTGGGCCAGCGAGGCAACCATGCGCCCCAACGACGACAGCCGCTCGTGGCGAGCCAGCTGGTCCTGGAGGCGACGGGTTTCAGTCAGGTCGTTGAGCAGCACCAATTGGCCAGGCTCGGCATCCAGCGAGCGGGTGGCGATCGACAGGCGGCGACCGTCGCGCAGCGAGACTTCGTGGCCGTCGTCCTTGCGCGGGGCAAAGCTACGGGCGATCACCTGGCGCCACAATTGGCCGATCAGAGGCTCGCCGAGCAACTCGCAAGCCGCCGGGTTGGCTTCGCGCACCAGGCCCTGGCCGTCGATCACGATCACCCCGCCGGGCAGCAAGTCCAGCAGGTTCTGCAGGCGGTTGGCCAGGCGTTCCTTTTCACTCAGTTCGTCGATGCGCTGGGCGCTGACCACGGCCAGCTCACCTTTGAGCTCACTGACCCGGGCTTCAAGCAGGCTGTAGGACTGGCTCAGCTGGCTGGACACCTGATTGAACAGGGCGAAGGCTTGCGCGATACCCTGGCCGCTGTCCTGCGCGACCGGGGTTTGCCCCTGCTGATCGGGGGCTCGGGATACGTGGGCGGCCTGGGGCATCGTGCTCTCTCGCGTGGCTGACCGTCATAAAAACGGTGTGTTGCCAGCGATGTAGCAATAGCCGTGCCGGAGATAGGGATTTGTGCCGGCCTCTTCGCGGGCACGCCCGCTCCCACAGGGATATCACCGAATTGAAGATGTGTATCGATCCTGTGGGAGCGGGCGTGCCCGCGAAGAAGCCATCATAGGCAACCGCCAGGCTTCAATCTTCCGCCTGTTCCTCACCGCCCTGGCGGCTCATGCCGTACTTGCGCATTTTCTCCACCAGGGTGGTACGGCGAATACGCAAACGTTCAGCCGCGCGCGCAACGATACCGTTGGCATCGTCCAGCGCCTGCTGGATCAGGCCCTGCTCCAGGCTACCCAGGTAGTCCTTGAGGTCCAGGCCTTCGGGCGGCAGCATGGCGTGATTGCTGAAGTTGGGTGTATGGCCATTGATCGCCACGCGCTCTTCAAGGTCGCTGCGCAGGCTGTCGACCATCTGCTCGTCTTCGTCATCGACATAGCGGAATTTCTTCGGCAGTTCCGACACGCCAATGACCCCGTACGGGTGCATGATCGCCATGCGCTCGACCAGGTTGGCCAGCTCGCGCACGTTGCCCGGCCAGCCGTGACGGCACAGCGACATGATCGAGGCGGAATTGAAGCGAATGGAACCGCGCTTCTCGTGCTCCATGCGCGAAATCAGCTCGTTCATCAGCAACGGAATGTCTTCCACCCGCTCACGCAGCGGCGCCATTTCGATAGGGAACACGTTCAGGCGGTAGTACAGGTCTTCGCGGAAGGTGCCGTCCTCGATCATGGTTTCGAGGTTCTTGTGCGTCGCAGCGATGATGCGCACGTCGATGCTCTGGGTCTTGTTGCTGCCCACGCGCTCGAAGGTACGCTCCTGCAGCACACGCAGCAGCTTGACCTGCATCGGCAACGGCATGTCGCCGATTTCGTCGAGGAACAGGGTACCGCCGTTGGCCAGCTCGAAACGCCCGGCACGGCTGGTGATGGCCCCGGTAAAGGCGCCCTTCTCATGGCCGAACAGTTCGCTTTCCAGCAGCTCGGCCGGGATCGCGCCACAGTTGACCGGCACGAACGGCGCTTCACGGCGCTTGGAATGGTAGTGCAGGTTGCGCGCTACCACTTCCTTGCCGGTGCCCGACTCACCCAGGATCAGCACGCTGGCGTCGGTATCCGCCACTTGCTGCATCATTTGCCGCACGTGCTGAATGGCACGGCTGGTGCCCACCAGGCTACGGAACAGATTGGGCTCGCGCTGGCGACCGCGCTCGCGCGCCTGGTCGTACATTTCGCGGTAAACCTGAGCACGGTGCAGCGAATCCAGCAGCTGGCTGTAGCTTGGCGGCATTTCCAGGTTGGAAAGCACCCGGCGGCGAAGGTCTTCCGGCAGCTCGGCAGAAGAAATTTCACCTAAAAGCAGAACCGGAAGGAACTCATCCCAGGTAGCTACTGTCTTAAGCAGCCCAAGCAGATTGCCCGGAGCATTCACGGTGCCGATGAGCACGCACAGCACTTCGCGGCTCGAGGACAATGGCTCGACCGCCTGCTGCCAGTCATGGCTGGCACACGCGAGGTTTTCTTCGCCGAGGAAGTTCAGCACCACCGCAAGGTCGCGGCGGCGCGCGCTGTCGTCATCGATCAGCAGAATCTTGGTTTCACGCCACATGCAATAGCAACTTCCCTAGTCATATCGGCGCCCTGCAGGGGCGTGCTCGACATCATTCCGACTGAATGGTCAGTGTTCGGACGTCTGAAATTCGAAAACAGCCACTAGTAAAGTCAAAAAGGCCCACACAGTCAAATTTATGGCGCCTTTTGTTAAGTTGTGCGCATCTTAACTGAAGAGATGGTAAACCTTCGATGCATTTTTCGCTTGATTGATCTGCATCATCTCTTCGGCAATTGCCTGGCGTTCACCGGTTGTCACATCGATCAGGTTGCGGTAGACCTGCAACACCCCTTCCAGCTTCTCGCGCAGCAACGCCTGGTCCATCGCATGGGTTTCCAGCACTTCGTCGATGCACGCGCGGCACGCCACATCCAGCTTGGCAATGGCTTCCCAGTCACGCACACCCAAGGCCCCAATCAGGGCATCGCAGGTGTCATCGAGGCGTTGCAGTGCGGTCACGGTAATCTCCTTGCCATCAGCTGGCAGGCTGGGCGTCGGCAATGCCGTCCCAGCCACTTTTCACGGTAATCAGCAGCTGGGCAACTTCGTCGATAATGCTGGCATCGTTGTCCACATTGGCCTGCATCAGGCGATTGGTCATGTAGACATAGAGCGCGTCGAGCTTTTCGACGTACTCCGGGTTTTCGCTCTTTTCAGGCGACAAGCCATCGCGCAAGCCGATGATGATGTCGATCGCCTTGCCCAGCATCAGGCCCTTTTCCGCAATGTCGCCACGCGCCATCGCACCCTTGGCCTGCGCCATGCGATCGAGGCCACCTTCCATCAGCATCTGCACCAGGCGATGGGGCGTGGCTTCGGAAATCTGGGCATGGGAATTGACCTTCTGGTACTGACGAAGGGCTCTCATGGGATTCATCTTGCGACCTCGTGACGGGCAGGCTTAAGGGGGAGATATTCCTTGTATCGGGCAGGCGGCGAAAAACTTTACCGACCGATGACATGAAGCCCGGCATCTTGCACGGACTTCATGCAAGGTTCACGGATCAATCGTCACTGTTCGCCTTGTTCAGTGCGTTGAGGGTGCTCAGCACCGAGTTCTGCTGCTGACGCAGCTGGGTGACCAGGGTGTCCATGTTGTTGTACTTGTCCTGCAGGCTCTTCTGCAGGGCTTCCATGCGGGCATCCAGGGTTTCCTGCTCGGCCGTGAGCTTGGTCAGGCTCTCGCTCAGGACCTTGGAGCGTTCGGCCAGGGTACCGGTTGCGGCCTTGGCGAATGGCTCGGTGACTTTTTGCAGACGCGCCAGCAGGCCATCCTTACCATTGAAAATACTGGTCAGGTCCGCTGCGTTGGTGGAGGCAACCTTGTCCCACTTCTTGTCGTCCAGGCTCAGCGCACCGCCATCCTGGGACGAACTGACACCAAAGGCAGCGAGCGATTTCAAGGTTCCGTTGCCCGATACCGCATTGAGCTCCTCACGAATGGAGGTCATCAACGTACGCATTGTGGCATCACCGGTCAGCGCCGCAGCTGTCATGGTGCCATTGGCGTTTTTGGTGACCTTGGTTTCCTCGTTCATCACGGCGAGCAAGGCATTGTAGGTATCGATGAAACCTTTGAGGCCCGACTTCAACGTTGTGGAACTGGTAGTCAGCGAGAGAATGGTCGCCGTAGGCTCGCCACTGGTAGCGTTTATCGGTGAAACACCCACCAGTTTAATATTGAGACCACTGACAGCATCGGTGATGTCATTGGTCTTGGACTTCATGGCAATGCCGTCAAGGGTGTACTCGGCGTCCGTCGGCTCATCGACAACGGTATAACCGGTATCGATGCCCGAATTACCGGAAAGGGTAATGTCAGAGCCCTCACCCATTTTCGTCGAGGTGACGATCAGGCGAGAACCATTGGCATCCGTCAGCACGTTGGCGCTCAGGCCCGCTACGCCAAACTGGCTATTGATGCTGTCGCGCACCTGCTGCAATGTGGCGCCGGCGGGCACACTGAGGTCGAAGTCCTTGCCGCCCTGACTGATGGTCAGCGTAGTCGGCGTACTGCCACTATTGACTACCGATCCCGCACCATCTGCGTACACTTTGGTCGAAACTTTTGACGCAGTCGCCAACTTGTCGACGATCAGCTTGAACGACCCGTTCGCAGCCCCAGTCCCCATGGTGACGGTCGCGACTTTTTCATCCGAAGACTTCAGGCTCAGGCCACCAAAGCTGTTGGAATCAGTCATATTGGTCAAAGCGCCGCGGAACGCATCGAGGGCTGCCTGAATCTTGCCAATAGAGGACAACGTGGTGGTTGCCTTCAGCGTTTGGGTATTGATCTGCGCCTGTTTCGGCGCCTTTTGCGCGGCCACCAGGGATTCGACGATCGCCTGGGTATCGATGCCCGAGCCAATACCGCTGACTGTTGTACCTGCCATCATTGCTCTCCTTGTTCAGTAGCTGCCGGATCCTTGGCGGATAAATCCATCAAATAGTCGACAACAACAAAAATCATGCCAGCCTATGCCTGACCGTCGAACAGCAGGCTGCTGGCTTCACTGAGGCTCTGCGCCAATTTCAGCGCAGCTTCCGACGGAAGTTGCCGGATTACCTCACCGGACTGGGTAGCAATCACCTTGACTACAATCCGGCCCGTGGAATCATCAATGGAAAAGTCCAGCTGGCGCTGGCTCGACTGGACGAAATCACGAATTTCGCCAACCGCTTTTTCCAGGTCCTCGCGCGAGTGCGGCTGATTATCGGAAGCAGCGGCTTCCTGCACCTTGGCAGGCATGGCCGGGTCCCGCTCGCGATCAGCTCCTGGCACCTGGGGTAACACGGTTGGATACACCTGGTTCAGCTTGACACTCATGTCCATGTTTCGAACTCCTCATGTCAAAAAGGGTGAAAGGGCACGTAAACGCACCCTTTCACCCTTCACTCAAGCGCCTGAATTACTGAAGCAGTTTCAGGACCGACGATGGCAGCTGGTTAGCCTGCGACAGGATCGCGGTCGAAGCCTGCTGCAGAGTCTGCTGCTTGGTCAGCTCGGCAGTTTCCGAAGCGAAGTCCACGTCCTGCACGGTGGAGCGGGCAGCGGTGGAGTTCTTCTGGATGTTCTGCAGGTTGTCGACGGTGGTTTGCAGACGGTTCTGGGTAGCACCCAGGCCCGAACGGACGCTGTCGATGGAGCCGATCGCTTTGTCGATAACAGCCAGAGCGTTCTGAGCGTTGGTGGCGTCGGTCACGTCGGTTTCGGCGATAGAGGTCTTGGCCGAAGTCACAGCTTGTGCGCCGGTGACGAACAGATCTTCAACGCCAGCGCCGGTCAGCGAGTAGCCTTTGGCGGAATCCAAGTTCACCGCGCCGGTGACGATCAGAGTGGCGGCATCCAACGCGGCGGCAGTACCAAGCTTGCCCGAACCGTCTTTGGCAGCAACTTCGATACCTGCAACGGCACCTGGGTCGGCAGCAGTGAACTTGAGGTTTTCACCGGTATCGGACTTGACCGACAGAGTGCCCTTGGTCTCGTCATAGTTGACGCTGATACCCAGCTTGGCAGCGTTGGATTTCAGCTGGTCAGCAAGGCCAGCGGTGTCGGTGACACCCACGAAGTCGACAGTCTGACCACCGACTTCGAGTTTGAAGTTGGCGGATGCCGGGGTGGCAGCAGCGATAGCTGCTTCGTCAATGGTGAATTCGACTTCGGTGCTTGCGGTAGCGGTCAGGCCACCCACTGCGCCGTTCAGGGTCTTGGCGATTTCCTTGGCGGAAGCACCTGCAGCGAGCGTCACGTCAGTGCTCTGGCCGTTACCGGTTACGGTGACAGCACCACCTGCAATACCATCGGCATCTGGCAGGATGCCAACACTTTTCACTTGCTGCGAACCGATGCTCTTGGCCGAAACGTTATCCAGAGTCAGGTTGATGGTTTCGTTGGCGTTTGCGCCGACCTGAATGGCCTTGGTGCCGTACGAACCGTCAAGCAGCTTCTGGCCACCGAAGGTAGTGGTATCCGAGATACGGTTCAGCTCAGCGGTCAGAGCCTGGTATTCGTCGTTGTTCGACTTACGGTCTTCGGCGCTCAGCGAGCCAGTAGCCGAGGACAGGGCCAGGGTACGCATTTTCTGCAGGATGTCGGTCGAAGCCTGCATTGCACCTTCAGCGGTCTGGGCGATCGAGATGCCGTCGTTGGCGTTCTTCACAGCCTGGCCCAGGCCATTGATCTGGCTGGTCAGACGGTTGGCGATCTGCAGGCCGGCAGCGTCGTCTTTAGCGCTGTTGATGCGCAGACCCGAGGACAGACGCTGCATCGAAGTGGTCTGAGCGTTGCTCGCCTTGGTCAGGTTGCCCTGGGTGGTGATCGACGCAATGTTGGTGTTTACAGTTAAAGCCATGACGAAATCCTCGTTGGATGGGTACTGCGGCTTCCGGCCTTGGCAACCGCCGGATTGGCCTAGAGAACCTTCGTAATGGTTATCGTCGGGTGCGCGGGTTGCTTGAGGGTTTTTTCAAAAAAAAAATACTGGCATGGGGCCAGCCCTGAGAAATCAAGAGGTTAAGGGCGGTTTATTGGCGTCAAAAACTGTTTGAACTAGACTGAATGCCTCATCCCGTCTGTAGGAGCGGGTTCACCCGCGAACACCGGCGAAGCCGGTGCCATAGACCGAGCTGCCTTCTTCGCGGGTGAACCCGCTCCTACAATGGGCTGCGTCAGGCAGACATTTATTTTCGGCAGAGAAAAAGCGCCGGGCGGTGGCCGCCGGGCGCTTTTGTGGGCTGACAGGGGGTCAGTCGCGGTACAGGATGGCCGAGCCCCACGACAGGCCCACGCCAAAGCCACTGATCGCCACGCGCTTCCAGCTGCCATCGAGCATGTGCTTCTGCAGCAGCAGCGGAACACTGGAGGACACCGTATTGCCGGTTTCCAGCATGTCCTTGACGAACTTCTCCGGGTGTTGCTCTTCAAAGCGTCGCGCCACGGCGTCGACAATCGCCGCACTGCCCTGGTGGATGCAGAAGGCGTCGATATCCGACGACTTCAGGCCGCTGGCATCCAGCAGCTCGTGCAGGTGCGCTGGCACTTTGATCAGGGCGAAGTTGAATACCTGGCGGCCGTTCATGAAGAACTTGCCGTCGCTGACTTTCAGGTGCTCGGCACCGGAACCGTCAGTGCCGAAACGCGCCTGGCCCAGGTTCCATACCGCGTTTTCACCCATCCAGGTAGCGGTGGCGGCGTCGCCGAACAGCATGGTGGTGTTGCGGTCTTCCGGGTCGACGATCTTCGAATACGGGTCGGCGGTGATCAGCAGGCCGTTCTTCAGGCCTGCCGCTTCCATGAAGCCTTTGATCGCATACAGGCCATACACATAGCCGGAGCAGCCCAGCGACACGTCGAACGCCGCCACGCGGGTAGACAGGCCAAGTTTGCTCTGGACGATGGCTGCGGTGTGCGGAAGGCCTTCTTCGTCGCCGTTCTGGGTGACCACGATCAACGCATCGATCGATTGCGGATCAAGGTCGGGGTTGCTGGCGAACAGTGCCTGGGCGGCCTCTACGCACAAGTCGGAGGTTTCTTGCTCTTCGGCCTTGCGCGGCAGGAACGACGCACCGATCTTGCCGAACATGAACTCTTCGTCCTTGCCGAACTTCGCACCCTGAACGTAGTTGTCCAGGCCAGCGGTGGGCACGTAACTCGCAATGCTTTTGATGCCAATCATTCTGGCTTCCCAATGAAAACAGCCAAAGACCACCACTCGATGAATTGAGGGCGCCAAATACCGGAGCGGTCACCGCCAGGGGTTGTAGCCAGGGCTCGCCTGCGCACCGGTAACAAAATGCTGCAACAGCTGCTGCATAGAATACAGGGAAGATGAGCGTTTTGACTCATTGGTCACATTGAAATGCTACGAAAGCCGTGGCGAGGGTGTGGAGACTGGGGAATTTGCGGAATGACCGGGCGGGCACTGGACCCCGAATGATCAGCTTCGCAGCCGATATCGATGGGGCCGCTTCGCGGCCCTTTCGCGACGCAAGGCCGCTCCCACAAATACGCCACCTTCAGGAGAGAGGAGTACCTGGAATGCCCCAAGAAGCTGGACACCAATCCAACCCTTGGGAGCAGTCCAAATACGCCACCTTCAGGAGAGAGGAGGACCTGTGGGAGCGGCCTTGTGTCGCGATAGGGCTGCGCAGCAGCCCCAGGATCAGGCAGGCAGATCAGAGCTTGTTGAACAGGCTCAGCTGGGAAATACGCGAGAAGGCCAGCTGCGAGGCCTCCAGCATGGCCTGCTGCAAGGTCAGGGTGATGGCCGCCTGCGACATGTCGGTGTTGCCGATGGCGTTCTGGGTGGTCTTGTTGGCCAGCCCCAGGCTGGTGTTCTCCTGGCGTTGAATCTCAAGCGAGTTGCCGCGAGCACCGATCGAACCACGGGTGATATCGACCTGCTCACGGGCACTGGCCAGGTTTGCAATGGCCGAGGCCGCCGCATCTTTCAACGCATTCGCGGCGCCAGCACCGGTCACCGGCGTTTCCAGTGCCGCCCGCAACTGACTGAGGGTTTCCAGCACGTTCTGGTTCTGGTGGGTATTGGCCGTGACCGCAAACTGGTCGCCTGCCTCCGGCGAACCGGACACCTGGTAGGTCACCCCGGCCACCGTCAACGACGGCGCCGTAAAGGTACCTTTGGCAACCGGCTTGCTGTCGGCCGTCAGCGGCTGGGCATAGAACTCGTAAGCACCCGGCCCCGTGAACTTGATCACCGCACCATCACTGGGGAACGTGCTGCGATAGGCGGCCTCATCAGTCACACTACTGCTGGTGACCTGGGCGCTGGAGGTGTTGCTGCCATTTCGGGTGGTATTGAACGAATCCGGGCGTGCTTCCAGAGAGAACTCGCGACCGCCCACGGCGGCGTCGGCATCGGCCCCCTCCTCCAAGGTAACGGTTATTTCGAACTCCACGCCACGCAAGGCAATCTTGTTGGCACCTTCGGTTTTGCTGTCAAAGGTACCGTTGGTGGGCGTTTCCGAAGTGATGTCATTACCGTTGGCGTCAGTGATGGTGTACTGCGTCGCGCTGGTGAAGGTCAGCTTGTAGGGCTGGCCTGCCGTAAAACTGTTGTTGTAGGTGGTGCTTGAGGTCAGCAGACCAGACGACACCCCGACCACGCTATCGTCAGTCGCCGGCACCAGCAGGGTCGACTGGGTGCGGCTCTTGTTGCTGGCCGAGTCGAAGATGCTGAAACCGGTGTCGTTGGTGGCCAGGCTCAGGGTATCGGATACCTGCAGACTCAGCTGGGTCTGGTCGCCGTGGTAGCTATAGGTGCCATCGGAGTTACGCACATAGGGCGGCGTGGTGCTCTTGGAGCCTCCGAACATGTAGTCGCCGTTGGCATCGCGCGAGTTGAGCAGGCCAAAGATGTTGGCCTCGATCTCTTTCAGCTCGGTGCCGATGGCCACGCGGTCAGAATCGGTCACCCCGGCGCCACCGGCACGGATTGCCAACTCGCTGGCGCGCTGCATGGCCTCGTTGATGGTGGAGAGCACGCTCTCCTCCTGCAACAGCGAGTTGCTCACGGTGTTGATGTTGCCGCTGTACTGGTCCAGCAACGATTGCTGCTGTTGCAGCAGCAGCAGGCGCGCAGCACCGACCGGGTCATCGGCTGCGGTCTGGATACGGATACCCGACGTCACCTGGTCGTTGGTCTTGTTCATGCTGGAGAAGTTCTTGGAGTAGCTACTGGCGCTGGCCTCATAGAACTGAGCAGTGGAAATACGCACGATAGTCTACTCCTTACAAAGCGTTGATCAGGGTGCTGAAGGTTTCTTGCGCCGCCTTGATGATCTGCGAGGACGCCGTGTAGTAATGCTGGAACTTGACCAGGCTGGCCGCTTCGTCATCCAGGTTGACCCCGGACACCGCGCTGCGGCTTTCGCTGGCGGACTTGAGCACCGCCTCGGTCGCGGTGCTGTCGATGGACGCCTGGTTCGCCTTGGCACCCACGCGCTCGACCAGCGAGGCATAGGCCGAAGTGAAGCTGGTACCGCCACCGGAACCGGTATTCACCGTCGATTTGGTCTGCAGGTCGAGCAGCGCCGTTGCGTTGCGGTTATCGGCCTTGCCGTCGGCATTGAACGACAGGGTAAAGCTGTCATTGGCCGCAGGGCTGCCGCCGATGGTGGTCTCGACGGCAAACGTGCGCGGGTTACCGCTGCCATCCAGAATCGGGTCGCCGGCCGCATCCAGCATCGGCACAGTCACCGACAGTTTGTTGTCGGTACCGGGTACAACGCTGCCGGTACCAATCTGGGTGCCCTTGGCATCGAACAGCTTGTAGCCCTGGGAGCCGCCACTGGCAGCATCGAACACCACGCGCACCGGCATCGAATCGCGAATCGACTGCTGGATCAGCGCGGTATCGGCACCGCCGTAGATGTCCAGCGACTCACCCAGGGTCGGCTGGGTGATGGTGCCAGTACCGCTGTTGCCACTGCCCGAGGTAGCGCTGATAGGCCCGGCGAAGGCCAGCTTGTTGGCATCGGTCAAGGTCGTGGTAATGCTCCCGGCAGCTGCACGGGTGGGGATGACCTTGAAGCTGTCGCCGGCCGCCAGGCCGCCGCCTTTCAACGCCAGGCTGAAACCATCGATCACCGGTGCCGGGTCGGCATTCAGGTCGAAGCTGCCCATGTCGGTGCCGTCCGAGCGGCGCACACTGTACTGGTTGGCGCTGGTGAACTTCACTTCGTAGTCGTAGGTGGTCAGCGCACCGCTGTTGGCGATGGTGACATCCAGATTGCCGGAGCCGGCACTGTTGTTCGACGAGGCCAGGCTGCGCTGGGCAATGGCGGTGGCGCTGTTGATGCTGGAGAACAGCGAGCTGCCGAACTGACCGTTGGCATCCAGGCCCTGACCCAGCTGGCTATTGATGCTGTCGGCGACGACCAGGGCAACGCGACCAAGCTCGTTCATCGACGGCGTCAGCACGTCCTGGCGATAACGCAACAGGCCGCCAATGGCGCCACCGGACACCACCGAGGTCACGTCCGAGCTGAACGAGTCATAGTTGATGCGCAGGGCAACCTGGCTCTTGTCGGCCACACCCGGCTCCACCGACAAGGTGTTGGCCTTGGTTCCGGTGACCAGCGATTGGCCACTGCCCAGGTACACGTCGTAGTTGCCATCACGCTCCTGCACCGTCACCCCTACCAGCTCGTTGAGCTGGCGCACGGCTTCGCTGCGCGCATCCAGCAGGCTGTTGGGGGTGTTGCCGGAGGCGCTGGCCGCGGTGATCTGCTTGTTGTACTCGGCAATGTTGGCGGTGAGCTTGTTCACCTGGCCGGCCATGGTGTCGAGCTGGGAGTTGATCGTGGCGTTCTGCTGGGTCAGCTGGGTGCTCACCGCGTTGAAACGGTTGCTCAGGGTTTGCGCCTGGGTCAGCAGCAGCTGACGCGAGGCAACGTCACCCGGCTTCGCCGCTGCAGTCTGCAGCGCCGAAAAGAAGGCGGTTAGGACCGAACTGATACCGGTGTCACGGTCAGCCAGCAGCTTGTCGACGCTGGTGATCTGATCCTGGAACGTCACCGAGTCTGCCTGCAACGAGGTGGCCGTCTGCAGCTGGTTGTCCAGATAGGAGCTGTAGATGCGACGCACATCCGCCAGCGTGGTCCCGGTCCCCAGGAACCCTGCGCCTATGTTGTGCGAAGGCCCCGCCGCCTGAACCGTCTGCTGGCGCGAGTAGCCACTGGTCGCGGCGTTGGCGATGTTGTTACTGGTTACCGACAAGGCCGCCTGGCTGGCACTCAGGCCACTCAGGCCGATGGAAATCAGGCTCGACATGATTTAGTCCTTTTATAAGTTCGTGGTTCTGCCAGCCATGGCGTATTGCGGGGTTGACTGCATTTGCTGGGCGATGCTGATGATCTTCTTCGCATAGCCCGGGTCGGTCGCATAACCTGCTTTTTGCAGCTCTCTTGCAAACTGCTCAGGGTTATCGGCCGCATCCAGCGCACCTTGATAGCGAGCATTGCTCTGCAGCAAGGTAACGAGATCGTGGAAGCTGTCCTGGTAGGAGTCGTAGCTGCGGAACGCCGCGGTTTCCTTGACGAACTGGCCATCGCGGAATTCGCTGGTGATTGCCCGCGCCTGCTCGCCTTGCCAGCTGCCGGTGGCTTTGATGCCGAACAGGTTGTGGCTGCTGCTGCCGTCGCTGTTGCGCATCACCGACTTGCCCCAACCGGTTTCCAGCGCGGCCTGGGCCACCAGGTAGCGTGGGTCGACACCAATGCGCCGGGCGGCCTGTTCGGCCATTGGCAGCATGGTGGCGACGAAGGCGTCGCTGTCGCTGAAAGCCTTGTTCGGCGCCAGCGGTGGCTGGGCCACGGCACGGCCGACAATGCGCAGGCCGTTGTCCGGCACGGCGAAGGCCTTGGCGACTGCCTGACCGTCACGGGCAGGCACGGCGGCGTTATTGGCAGTTTCCGCCGACGGTACGATACCGGCCAACAGGCGGTCGGTGAGCTTGCTGGGCAGGGCCAGGCGCCGCGCGTTCAGTGCAGCAACGTCATTGCGCGTAGCGGACGAGGCCATGGCATGCGCTGGCTCCGCCACCTTGTTGCCCCACAATGCCGGGCCACCGCTATCGACGCGCGGGAACGGGCTGGTATTGATCGACGCACTGCGGCCCTTGGTCAGCTGGCGCACCAGCACGTCCTGCAGGCCGATACCGCCACCTTCGCGAGACATGCTCACGGCCAACTGCTGGTCGTACATGTCGCGGTACTGCTTGACCGTTTCGGTGTTCATCGGGTTGTCGTCGGCCAGCACGTCACTGGCCTTGCGCGAGGCCTTGAGCATTTCGCTGATGAACAGCGACTCGAATTCCTGGGCCACCTTGCGCACATTGGCTTCGCTGTCGCGGTCGCCGTGCTTGAGGGCACTCAGGCGGTTGAGGTCGGTATAGGCGCCGCTGTCGGCACTACCGGATACCTGGCTTTTGATATTCATCCGCGCCGTCCTCAGATCACGATCAGGTCGGCCTGCAAGGCGCCGGCCTGCTTCAAGGCTTCGAGGATCGCCATCAGGTCGCCGGGCGCTGCGCCCACCTGGTTCACCGCGCGGACGATTTCATCCAGCGTGGTGCCCGGGCCGAACTTGAACATCGGCTTGGCTTCCTGCTCGGCATTGACCCGCGAGCGTGGCACCACGGCAGTCTGGCCATTGGAGAAGGCCCCCGGCTGGCTGACGATCGGGTCTTCGGTGATGGTCACGGTCAGGCTGCCGTGGGTCACCGCCGCCGGCGACACCTTGACGTTCTGGCCGATGACGATGGTGCCGGTACGCGAATTGATGATGACCTTGGCCACCGCCTGGCCCGGGTCGATTTCGAGGTTTTCGAGGATCGACAGATAATCCACGCGCTGGCTGGGGTCCATCGGCGCGCTGACCCGTACCGAACCACCATCCACGGCCTGGGCCACGCCAGGGCCGAGCAGGTCGTTGACCTTGTCCACGATGCGCTTGGCGGTCGTGAAGTCGGGGCGGTTGAGGTTCAAGGTCAGGGTATTGCCCTGGTTGAAGCCGCTCGGCACCGCACGCTCGACACTGGCACCACCCGGGATACGGCCAGCCGACGGCACGTTGACAGTGATCTTCGAGCCGTCACGGCCCTCGGCGTCAAAGCCGCCGACGACCAGGTTGCCCTGGGCAATGGCGTAGACGTTGCCGTCGATACCCTTGAGCGGGGTCATCAACAGGCTGCCGCCGCGCAGGCTCTTCGAGTTACCGATCGACGACACGGTGATGTCCACCACCTGGCCCGGCTTGGCGAACGGTGGCAGGTCGGCATGCACCGACACTGCGGCAACGTTCTTCAGCTGCACGTTGCCGGAACCGGCAGGCACCTTGATGCCGAACTGCGACAGCATGTTGTTGAAGGTTTGCAGGGTGAACGGCGTCTGGGTGGTCTGGTCACCCGTGCCATTGAGGCCCACCACCAGGCCGTAACCAATCAACTGGTTGGAACGTACGCCAGAAATGCTGGCAATGTCCTTCAGGCGCTCGGCCTGGGCAGCGAAGGCGCAGGACAAAAGCAGGGTTGTGGCAATCAGCTGCCTCACGTTGAACATGGTCATCCGTACTCAGAAAGGCCAAAGCGGGCTGATGAAGAAGCGGTCCAGCCACCCGGGCTGGCTGGCATCGGCGAACGAACCGGTGCCGGAGTAGGTGATGCGCGCGTCGGCCACACGGGTGGACGGCACGGTGTTGTCGGTGGCGATATCGTCAGCGCGAACCATACCGGCAATGCGCACCAGCTCTTCGCCGGTGTTCAGGGTCAGCCACTTCTCGCCGCGCACGGCGATGATGCCGTTGGGCAGCACCTCGGCCACGGTGACGGTGATCGAACCGGTCAGCGTGTTGCCCTGGGTGGCCTTGCTGTCGCCCTTGGTGGCGCGATCGCCGCTGTAACCGGCCTCCAGCGAAAGGTCGCCGCCACCGAACGGATTATTGGTGTTGGGCGTGGTACCAAACAGCGAAGTCAAGCCGATGTCGGTCTTGCTGGTCTTGGCGATCTGCGAGCCCGCGTTCTTGCTGGCGGACGTGCGCTCATTGAGCGTGATGGTGATGATGTCACCCACCCGGAACGCCTTGCGGTCGCTGTACAGGTTCTGCTCGAAACCGGCCTGGTAGATCGAACCGTTGTTGGCCGCTGCCGGCAACGGGGTGCGCGGCAACACCGGCGCATAGTACGGGTCGTTGGGCTTGGGCGTCGGTGCGACGCAACCTGCCAGCAACACCGCCCCCCCCAGGGCGAAAACGGACAACAGACGATTCATGACACTTACCTCACGGGCGCAGCTGAGTGACAGGGCTTAGAGCTGTTGAGTAACGAACGACAGCATCTGGTCGGCCGTGGAAATGACTTTGGAGTTCATCTCGTAGGCACGCTGGGTGGTGATCATGTTCACCAGCTCTTCCACGGTGCTGACGTTGGAGTTCTCCAGCGTCTGCTGCAGGGTGGTGCCAAAACCGTTCAGGCCTGGAGTGCCGACCTGAGGCGCGCCACTGGCGGCGGTCTCGAGGAACAGGTTGTCACCGATCGCCTGCAGGCCGGCCGGGTTGATGAAGTCGGCGGTCTGGATGTTGCCGATCACCTGTGCAGCCGGGTTGCCGGCGGTGGTGATCGACACGGTGCCGTCCTGGCCAACGGTGAAGGTCTGCGCGTCGTTAGGCACGACAATGGCAGGCTCCAGGGCGTAGCCGTTGTCAGTGACGATCTGGCCGTCGGAGTTCAGGTGGAAGGTACCGTCACGGGTATACGACACGGTGCCGTCCGGCTGCAGGATCTGGAAGAAACCGCGGCCGTTGACTGCCATGTCCAGCGGGTTGTCGGTGGTTTGCAGGCTGCCGGCAACGAAGCTTTTCTGGGTGCCCACGATACGCACACCGGTACCGACCTGCAGGCCCGAGGGCAGCTCGCTGTCCTGGGTCGACTGGGCACCAGGCTGGCGCTTGATCTGGTAGAGCAGGTCTGCGAATTCGGCGCGATCACGCTTGAAGCCGGTGGTCGAGACGTTGGCCAGGTTGTTGGAAATGACCGTCAGGTTGGTGTCCTGAGCGGACAGGCCGGTTTTAGCGACCCAAAGAGCCGGAAGCATGTGAGTTCTCCTCGTGCGCCTGTTTTACGGCACCCGTTCAAAAGTGATTAGCCGATTTGCAAAACCCGAGCCATGGCTTCGTCGCCTTCCTTGGCCGTATTCATCATCTTGACGTGCAGTTCGAACTGGCGGGACAGCGCCAGCACCGAGGTCATTTCCTCGACAGCGTTGACATTGCTGCCTTCCAGGAAGCCAGCCACCACCCGCACGTTGACGTCGGCATCGGCCGGCTGGCCGGAAGTGGTATGGATCAGACCGTCCAGGCCCTTCGTCAGGCCTTTGGTGTCCGGGTTGACCAGTTTGATGCGGTCGACCTCGGCCATCACCCGCGGGTCTTCACCCATGGAGCGGATGCTGATGGTGCCGTCGGCACCCACTTCCACTTTCTGCTCCGGCGGGATGGCGATCGGGCCACCGTTGCCGATCACCGGCATGCCATTGCCGGCACGCAGCACACCGAGGGCATCAATGTTCAGGCTACCGGTACGCACATAGGCTTCGCTGCCGTCCGGCGCCTGCACGGCGATAAAGCCTTTGCCGGTCACCGCGACGTCAAGGTCGCGGCCAGTTTCGACCAACGGGCCTTCACTGAAGTCCGTGGCCGGGCGCTCAGTCATGGCGAAGGCGCGCGCCGGAAAGCTGTCACCGAACACCGGCATCGAGCGGGCCTGCTCCAGGTCGCGCTGAAAACCGTTGGTGGAAATGTTCGCCAGGTTGTTGGCGTGGGCCTTCTGCGCCAGCGCGTTCTGGCTGGCGCCGGTCATGGCCACATAAAGCAACTTGTCCACAGTTTCTCCTCTGCGCGTAGCTGCCGCGCTGTCACTGGGCAGGTTCCAAGCAATAATTGAACCAAGTCTGAAACACCCGGTTTACGGGGCTTTCAGCGCGGCAAGGGGCAATAACCGTCAGTTTGTCGGCGGATGTTTGCCGCCTGCGGCAAGGGCTTGCTCAATGGGCGCGGCAGGCGGCGTTGTTGTAGGGGCCAGAGTGGCGCACCCAGCCTTTGCCCGGGTTGTGGGCCGAACACAGGTAGCGGCCGGTGACCAGGCTTTGCCATTGATAGAACGGGGCGGGGGCAGCGGGGGCCGGCAGAACCAGCACCAGCAAGGGGAACAAGGCCAGTAACGACAGCCGCTTCATTCGCGTGAACCTTCACATTCTTGGGGCCGCTTTGCGGCCCCAATTACAAACACCAAAGCCAATACAATCATCAGGTCATCTGAATGATGGTCTGCATGATGGTGCTTTCAGTGGAAATGGTCTTGGCATTGGCCTGGTAGTTGCTCTGCGCCTTGATCAGGTTTACCAGCTCGCCGGTCAGGTCGACGTTGGAGTCTTCCAGGGCACCACCGGAAATCTGGCCGAGGGTACCGGTGTCCGGAGCGCCGATCACCGGCACGCCCGAGGCGTAGGACTCTTTCCAGTTTGTGCCGCCAATCGGCGTCAGGCCCTGCAGGTTGGCGAAGTTGGCAATCGCCACCTGGCCGATCACCTTGTCCTTGCCGTTGGTGAAGCTGGCAAACAGGTAGCCGTTCTGGTCGATGCTCAGCCCCGACAGCTCACCGGTGGCGAAGCCATCCTGGGTCTTGGCGATTTCTGCGGACGACGCGTTGTACTGGGTGGCACCCAGCATATCCAGCTTCACACCGTCCGCGTTGGCGATGGCGCCGTTGGCCGACCACTCTCCAGCGGCGTTTTTCTGCGCCGGGATCCAGTCGTTGAGCTGGAAGATCTTGTCTTCGCCAATGCTCAGGCCGCCCGCGACATCACCCGCAGTCATTGCATCCTTGTCCAGCGTACCATCGGACTTGAACGGCACGGCATTGACCAGCGGTGTGGTGGAAGCCGGATTGGCAGGGTTGCGGCCATCGATAGTGGTGTGCATGGACCAGGTATTGGTCGCGTCGTCCTTGATGAAGTACTGATTCATCTGGTGTTCATTACCCTGGCTGTCGTACACCGGGGTATTGAACGTGAAGTTGTAGGAACTGGCATTGGTGGGATCGAAGGGCGTCACCGACGGGGAGGTCGCGGCCGAGTTCAGGTTGATTTTCTCGGTGATGAGGCTGGTCGGCTTCGGCGTCAGGTTGGAAGTATCGATCTGCAGGTCAGTCAGGATGCCCTGGATGATCTTGCCATCCTCGCCAACCGCATAACCCTGCAGGTTGGCACCCGAAGCATTCACCACATAACCGGCCTTGTCGCTGTAGAAAGCGCCCGCACGGGTGTAGATCTTCGAGCCGTTGTCGTTCAGGGCAAAGAAGCCGTTGCCATCGATAGCCATGTCCAGCGCCTGGCCGGTGGCGTTGATGTTGCCTGGCGTGAACAGCTGCGAAACCGCGGCGGTCTTTACCCCGGTACCGATCACGGTCTTGCCTGCGCTGGTGCCGCGAATGGAGTTGGAGTACTGGTCGGCAAACTCGGCACGCGACGACTTGAAGCCAGTGGTGGCAACGTTGGCAATGTTGTTGCCGGTAACGTTCAGGGCCTTGTTTGCTGCATAGAGGCCGCTAAGGCCGATATTGAAAGACATGTGTAACTCCTGTCGTTTTGTTCAGGCCCTAGATGCCGATGCTTTGAATTTTGGAAAGCGCAACACTGCCCAGCCCGGCCAGGTTGAGCGTCATCTCCGAACCGTTGCTACCCATGGTCACACTGGTAACCGAGGCCGGCAGGTTGGTGGTCATGGCCGTGGCCTTGCCATCGATCGAGGCGGTGGCCTTGAAGGTGTAGGTCCCGGCGGCCGCGACTTCACCGTCATCGTTCAGGCCATCCCAGGTAAAGTAGATGCTGCCAGCCTTCTGGGTACCGAGCTCGATGGTGCGCACCAGCTTGTCGTCCTTGTCGTAGATCCCCACCGAGGTGGAGGTACTGGACGACGTCAGGTTGACCGAGCCCTTCATGTCCTTGCTGGTATCGACCACAGCCTTGTCGGTCTGGACAATGACGTTGCGCCCTACCAGCGAGGAGGCCTGCAAGGCCTGGGAAGATTGCAGCCCAGCCGCGATGTAGGTCACTGCGTCGTTCAGCGACTGCATGCTTTCCAGGCTGCTGAACTGTGCCAACTGGGCCACGAACTCGCCGTTTTCCTGCGGGTCGAGCGGGTTCTGGTTCTGCATCTGGGTGACCAGCAACTGCAGGAACGCGTCCTTGCCCAGCGCGCTGCCGGCGGCACCGGTAGAGCTGTCAGTCTTGGACGTCTGCTTCTGCAGCGAGCTCAGGTATGCGCTGCCGACGTCTGTAGTGGAATTGGTGGTGGTCATGTCGGCTTCCTATCACTGCCCCAGGGTCAGCACTTTCTGCATCATGTTCTTGGCCGTGTTCATCAGTTCAGCGTTGGTCTGAAACGCGCGACTGGCGGAGATCATGTCCGCCATCTCCTCGACCACATTGACGTTCGGGTAGTAGACGTAGCCGTCCTTGTTCGCCGCAGGATGGTTCGGCTCGTAGCGTGCTTCAAGGGTGCTCTGGTCTTCGACGATGCCTTTTACCTGCACGCCCTGCCCTGCCTCGCCCTGGTCTTCGAACAGCGACTGGCTGCTGCCGGCCTGTGCATTCTGGAAAGTGGTGGCGAACACCGGGTGACGGGCGCGGTACGTCTGGTCGATGCTCGAAGACACGGTCTCGGCGTTGGCGATGTTGGACGCCACGGTGTTCAGACGCGTGTTCTGTGCGCTCATGCCGCTACCGGCAATGTTGAAGACACTGGAAAGGGACATGGTCATTCTCCCCGCAGGGCGGAAACCAGCCCTTTGAATTTACTGTTGAGCAAGGTGAAGCTGGCCTGGAAGCCAATCGCGTTTTCGGTGTAGTTCGATTGCTCGATCTGCGCATCCACGGTGTTCTGGTCAATCGACGGCTGCAGCGGCGTACGGTACTTGAGGGTTTCATCGGCCATGGCCAGGCCCTCAGCTTCGATGTGCCGGCTGTTGGTCCGGTCAAGATTGAAGCGGCCGCCGCTCTGCTGCTTGTCGCTTTCGGCTGCGAGCACCGAGGCGAAGTCCATGTCACGGGCCTTGTAGTTGGGCGTGTCGGCGTTGGCGATGTTGTTGGCCAGCACTTCAGCGCGCTGGGCGCGGAAGCCCAGGGCCTTTTCGTGGATACCAAGCGCCTTGTCGAAACTGATGCTCATGTCGGGGAAACCTTCAGAGGTTGACCGGAATTTCGTTGAGCAAGGTATAGCAAGGGCTGTGCCAACCACTGGAAGGTCCGTATTTATGGGGTTTTGCGGCGCAGTACTGTCAGATTGATGCCAGAAAAGCGGCAAAGGCCTTCCGCCTGAGGTGACAAAAGCGGCAATTGATGGGCGGCAAAAGCGGCAAAACAAAAAATTGACGTCAGTGTTTTCCTGGGCGGGCCTCTTCGCGGGTAAACCCGCTCCTACACGCGGCCTGTGCCCAACCACCGACCGATGTCCACCCCCGATCCGTCGTAGGAGCGGGTTTACCCGCGAATACGGTAGCGCCAGCAACGGTGAACGGCGGGTGGAAATTGGCCAGCAGGGCCGGCCTCTTCGCGGGTAAACCCGCTCCTACGGGGAGCTCGGCAGGAACAGCGGATAGGCAAACAAAAAGGCCGGCATCTCTCGATACCGGCCTTCGTGCTTACTTGGCCTGGTAGATGATCCCCGGGCTGCACTGCACCATCTGGTAATGGTCCGGCAAGCCGTTCAGCGCTTCCGAGGCGCCGAGGAACAGGTAGCCACCTGGCTTGAGGGTACTGTGAATGCGCAGCAGGATGTCCTTCTTCACCTGCGCCGAGAAATAGATCAGCACATTGCGGCAGAACACGATGTCGAACTTGCCCAGACTGGCATAGCTGTCCAGCAGGTTGAACGAGCGGAACTCGACACGGCTGCGAATCGCTGGCTTGACCGCCCAACGCCCCGGCCCCTTGGGGTCGAAGTAGCGCTGCAGGCGCTCCTGCGACAAGCCGCGGGCAATCGCCAGGCTGTCGTATTCGCCGGTCTTGCAGTTGGTCAGCATGGTGCCGGAGAGGTCGGTGGCGACGATCTGCGCCCCCATCTTCAACTGACCGAGGTTGCTGCGCTCGAACTCGTCGATCGCCATCGAGATGGAATACGGCTCCTGCCCCGACGAACAGGCCGCCGACCACATGCGCAGGCGCTGGCCGGGGTTGTTGCGGATGAACTCGGGGATCACCTTGTTCTTCAATACCTCGAAGGGGTAGGTGTCGCGAAACCACAGGGTCTCGTTGGTGGTCATGGCATCGACCACCTGCTCGCGCAAACCGCCGCGCGGCTGGGCCTGAATGCGCTGCACCAGCTCACCCAGGCTCTTGATGCCCTGTTGTTCCATCAGCTTGTTGAGACGGCTGGAAACCAGGTACTGCTTATTCTCGCCCAGCAGGATGCCACAGGCTTTCTCCAGGAAGACCCGGAACTGTTCGAAATCCAAATTACCCGTAGACACTACTGCCGCCTCTTTTCAATCACTGGTGCCGGGGGGCATGCCCCCGGCTGCTTCAATGCGCTGCCTTGATCCGGTCGACCACCCGCTGGGCCAGGTCGTCCGGCTTGAACTTGGCCAGGAAGTCATCGGCACCGACCTTCTTGACCATTGCCTGGTTGAACACCCCGGAAAGCGAAGTATGCAGGCAGATGTGCAATTTTTGCATGCGCGGATCGCTGCGAATCTCCGCCGTTAGCGTATATCCGTCCATTTCCGGCATTTCAATGTCCGAGATCATCATCAGGAACTCTTCTTCCGGCTTTTTGCCCTCATCCACCAGCTGACGCAGGTAGTTGAGCGCCTGACGGCCATCATTGAGCGCCACCACCTCGACCCCTACGGTCTGCAGGCAACGGCTGACCTGCTTGCGCGCCACTGACGAATCGTCAACGGTCAGCACCCGCATCAACACCGCCTTGTCCTGCACTTCGGCATCGATCACACCGGCCGATACCGACTCGGACGACGGCGACACTTCGGCCAGCACCTTCTCCACGTCGATGATCTCGACCATGCGGTTGTCCACCCGGGTGACCGCGGTGAGGTAGTGATCACGGCCGGTACCCTTGGGTGGCGGATGGATCTCTTCCCAGTTCATGTTGACGATGCGCTCCACCGAATGCACCAGGAAACCTTGGGTCTTGGTGTTGTACTCGGTGATGATCACGAAGCTGTTGCGTGTGTCTTCCTGCAGCGGCCGCAACCCGGTGGCCATCGACAGGTCGAGGATCGGGATGGTCGCCCCGCGAATATTGGCAACGCCACGCACCACAGGGTGCGCCTTGGGCAGCAGGGTCAGCGCAGGGCATTGCAGTACTTCCCTGACCTTGAACACATTGATGCCGTAAAGCTGTTCGCCATTGAGGCGGAACAGCAGCAATTCCAGGCGATTCTGCCCCACCAGCTGCGTGCGCTGGTTGACCGAATCCATAACACCCGCCATGCCAGACTCCTTAACGTTTCAGCCTTTCGTTGCAACTCAGGTAGCGAGTCGGCACGGGCTTTGCTTTTTTGAGTGTCATGCACACGAAAACGACATTTTCCCGACGATTGACACGCCTGCTGACTGGCCCGCTGGCCACGCTGTGCCTGCTGATGCCCGGCGTTCGCACGGTGGCGAACGCGTTCACCTTGCCTGAACAGCTTATCGGTGTCACCCAAGGGTTTCTTGAATTCACCGTTGAAGATTATCTGTCCACCACCCAGACTGCCGGCCGCTATGAAATCCAGGTCAACCCACTGGACCCACGCCTGCGCATGCCGTTGTGCAGCCAGCAGCTGGACGCCTCACTGGAAAGCCCGTCCCAGCCGCTGGGCCGGGTGACGGTACGGATACGCTGCAACGGCGCAGCACCGTGGACGGTCTTTGTGCCGGCCACCGTGCGACTTTTCCGCGACGTGGTGGTAGTGACCCGTCCGCTCAAGCGCGACAACACGGTCGGCGAAGGTGACGTGGCCCTGCGCGAGCGCGATGTCGGCACCCTGGGCCAGGGCTTTCTGACCGAGCTGGACCAGGCGGTGGGCATGAAGATGCTGCGCCCCACGGTGATCGACCAGGTGCTCACCCCGCAACACCTGGAACAGGCCGAGGTGGTGCGCAAGGGTGACCAGGTGGTGATCATCGCCCGCAGTGGCAGCCTGAGTGTGCGCATGCCGGGCGAAGCCCTGAGCAAGGGCGGCCTGAGCGAGCAGATCCGGGTACGCAACCTCAATTCAAAACGCGTGGTCAAGGCCAGGGTGACCGGCCCGGGCCAGGTTGAGGTCAGTATGTAGGCTGGCCACCAGATTGCGCTGGCAGTGAGGAACCGCTTTTCCTAAACTGTGTCAGAACACGGGTTCGCGGGCTTGCCGACAGGCGGCAATGCATTTGTGCCTAAAGTTTATATCGGGTTGGCCGAAAACAAGGCAAGCGTCCAAATACCCAGAGGTTTCTGATCATGGTCATCGACTTCAGTCGTTTGAATAACTCTCCGTCCGTCACGGGCGGCGTGCGCGGCAACACCGCGTCCGGCAGCGCCGAAAAACCGGCAGCCAGCCAGGAAGCGGTGAAAGACACCAGCGCCAGCGGAGAGGCGGTACACCTCAGCCAGGAGGCACAGCAGTTGCAGAAGATCAGCGACAAGCTGCGCGACGAGCCCGTGGTCAATAGCGCCCGTGTGGCCCAGTTGAAGCAGGCAATCGCCGACGGCAGCTACCAGGTCGATGCCGGCCGGGTCGCCAGCAAACTGCTCGATTTCGAAGCCCAGCGCTGACCGTACGGCGCGCTGACTTCACGGACGCCAGAAAAGCCAAGAGTTAGCCATGCACGACACCACCTTGCTGCAACTGATCGAAGATGACATTGCCCCGATGCAGGAATTGCTCGACCTTCTGCACAAGGAAGCAATCGCCCTGCATGGCCGCGACATGCCGCTGCTGGAGCAAATCCTGGCGCGCAAGCAGTCGTTGATCATCTTGCTCGAGCAGCATGGCCAGCGCCGCAGCCAATTGCTCGGCAGCCTGGGCCTGAGTGCCGACCGCACCGGTGTGCAGGCTGTAGCCGCGCAGTCACCTCATGGTGATGTGATGCTGCAGCGGCTCGACATGTTGTCGCAACTGATGGACGACTGCCAGCAGGTCAACCAGACCAATGGCCGGATCATCCAGGTGCAGCAACACGTCACCAATAACCAGATCCGCATCCTTCAGGGCGGCGATTCGCCTTCGCTCTACGACAGCCGTGGCAGCACCTCGCCTCTGGCCAAGCCGCGCGCGCTCAGCCAAGTGTGATTTTTCTATCAAGGCACGGAACATAGTGGCAAAATGCCGTTACTTGCGTGTGTCGCTTTTGCCTGGAGAACGATAAGCTGTGTTCAATGAATCCGATGCCCCGCAACCACCCAAGGTGTTGAGCACCCCCTTGGAGATTGCGGCCAACTTGCGGCAGCTGCAGGAAAGCCACGACCCCCTGATCATCACCTTCCATGACCGCAGCCAGCGCTTCCAGAGCTATGTGGTGCACGTGGACCGCGAAAGCAACACCCTGGCACTGGATGAGATGATCCCCCGTGACGGCGAGAAATTCATCGAGAACGGCGAGCACTTCCGTGTCGAAGGCTTCCACGATGGTGTACGCATCGCCTGGGAATGCGATCACGCCCTGAAAATCAGCGAAGTCGACGGCCACCGTTGCTACAGCGGCGCCCTGCCGCAAGAGATGACCTACCACCAGCGCCGCAACGCCTTCCGCGCCGCGCTGAAGCTATCGCAACTGGTCGATATCATCCTCGACGGTGCTCACCTCAAGGGCAACGGCGCCATGCGAGGCAAGCTGCTGGATATCTCGGCCACTGGCTGCAAACTGCGCTTTGAAGGCAATGTCGAAGACCGCCTGCAACTGGGCCAGGTGTATGAGCGTTTCAAGGCGGGCAACCCACTGGGCCTGGTGGACACCATGGTCGAGCTGCGTCATCTGCACTATGAAGAGCGCATCAACACCACCTTTGCCGGCGTACGCTTCCATAACCTGAGCGGCCAGGCGCAGCGCAAGATCGAGAGTTTCGTGTACCAGCTGCAGCGTGAAGCGCGGCGGTTCGACAAGGACGATTATTGATCGTCGGTGGTAAAACAGAAAACGCCACCTGCTGAGGTGGCGTTTTCATTTGTGTTTCTGCTGGGCTGGCCTCTTCGCGGGTAAACCCGCTCCTACACCGACTTGCTGACCTCTTCAGGTTCAGGCGCCTGTTGCTGCGCGCCCTTCTCTTCATCCTCGGTGTCTTCAGCCGCCACCGGCGCCTGCATCACGTCCTGCACCGTCTGCTCATCCACTCGCGGGTCCAGCGCCGCCGACAATGGCGAACCGGCCGCCGGCATCGCCACGTGGCCCAGCGGTGCATCCTGTACCTGATGCAGGCCGGTAACCGCTTTCGGCCGAATGCGCCAGACCAGCACCAGGGCAAAGAATACGAAGAAGGCATACAGCATCTGCGCGCCCAGCACTTTCATCAGAACCCCTGCCGCCAGCGGGCCGACGCATGCACCCACACCGTAGGTCACCAACAGCATCGCCGTCAGCGATACCCGGCGCTCGCTTTCCACGTGGTCATTGGAAAAGGCAACCGCCAGCGGGTACAGGCAGAACTGCAGCAACGAGATCAGGAAGCCGATACCGAACAGCAACTCCAGCGGCACACTGGGCAGTACTGCCAATGGCGCAGCCGCCAGCGCCAGCCCCACTGCCACACTCCGAATCAGCACCGCCCGGTCATAACGGTCAGACAACCAGCCCAGCGGCCACTGCACCAGCAGGCCGGCAAAAATGCAGCTACCCATGAACAGACCGATCTGCTCGGTACTCATCCCCTGGCTTGACGCATATAAAGGCGCCAGACCGTAGAACGAGCCGACAATCAGCCCCGAGCCCAAAACCGTACTGAGCGACTGCGGCACGCGCTTGATGAAGAACTTCGGCTCCATCGGTGCCGGGCGCAGGGGCGCCGGGTGAATACGCCGGGTCATCGCCACGGGCACCAGGCACAGGGCAAAGCACATCGCCACCAGCATCAGCAACTCAGGGCCGAGCTGCGGGTGCACCACCAGAATCAACTGGCCAAGCACCAGGCCCAGGTACGAGGCAATCATGTAGCCGCTGAACACCGCGCCCCGGTGCTTCACATCGGCCTGCTCATTGAGCCAGCTCTCAATGACCATGTATTGGCACATCATCCCCAGGCCGACGATCACGCGCAGCCCGACCCAGGCCGGCAGCCAGCTGGTCAGGCCATGACCGAGCACCGCAGCGCCGACGATACCGGCACAGGTGGCATAGGCGCGTATGTGCCCTACCCGTCCGATCAGCCGGTGGCCAACCTTGCCGCCAACCGCCAGACCAAAGTAGTTGGCCGCCATCAACGCCCCCACCCACAGGCTGTCGACGTGGTCGGCAGCCAGGCGCAGGGCCAGGTAGGTGCTGAGCAGGCCCGAGCCGATCAACATCATCAGCGCGGCGAAATACAACGACTGAAAAGGCTTCCATACATTTCGCATACGTCCCGTGGAGCTCCCTGGTCAGGTGGCAGTTTTGGGTGCTAGCAGCATAAAGGCAAAAACCGCCTGGCGCAGGCCCCCGACAGCTATTTGGCATTGCGGGGGCGTGCCCGGTGCAGGTTGTGTCGCGCTCAGGCCTGTGCCGCCAGGACCCGGCGCTCCCACGGCGTGATCTCGTCGAAGAAATCGCTCAGCTCAAGCGTCTTGCTCGCAATGTAGCCTTCGATGAACTCGCTGCCGAACAGTTCCCGCGCCAGCGTGCTGCGCTTGAGCCTTTCAAGGGCTGCGTGCAGCGTGCACGGCAGGCTCAGGTGCTCGGGCACTTCGAATTCGCCCTGGATGGCTGGCGATGGCTGCAAGCGCTGCTCGATGCCATGCAGCCCGGCGGCCAGGCTGGCAGCAATGGCCAGGTACGGGTTTGCATCGGCCCCAG
The DNA here is from genome assembly GCF_043106005.1 of Pseudomonas sp. GLN_2. NCBI lineage: Bacteria > Pseudomonadati > Pseudomonadota > Gammaproteobacteria > Pseudomonadales > Pseudomonadaceae > Pseudomonas > Pseudomonas sp. GLN_2. Next base: position 71,881 of record NZ_JBICMC010000007.1, read on the forward strand.
GCAGGCGGTTTTCCACCCGTCGCGCGACCGGTGCACTGGCCGGAATGCGCAAGCCAGCGGCGCGATTGTCCTCGGACCAGCACGCATTGTTCGGCGAGGCATAGGGGTGGCACAGGCGCTGGTAGGAATTGACGTTGGGCGCGAACAGGGCGGTGAAGTCGGCCATGCACGCCTGCAACCCGCCGATGAAATGGTGGAAGGTGTCTGTCGGCAGGCCCTGCTCGTCACTGAACACGTTACGCCCGCTGCCGGCCTCGACCAGGCTCTGGTGAATGTGCATGGAACTGCCGGGCGTACGCGCCAGCGGCTTGGCCATGCAGACCACATTCAGCCCGTGCTTGAGCGCCACTTCCTTGAGCAGGTGCTTGAACAGGAAGGTCTGGTCGGCCAACAGCAGCGGGTCACCGTGCAGCAGGTTGATCTCGAACTGGCTGACACCCATTTCGTGCATGAAGGTGTCACGTGGCAGGCCGAGCGCGGCCATGCAGTGGTACACCTCCTTGAAGAACGGGCGCAGGCCGTTGTTGGAACTGACACTGAACGCCGAATGGCCCAGCTCGCGGCGGCCATCGCTGCCTACAGGCGGCAGGAACGGTTGCTGCGGGTCGGTGTTGGGGGCGAAGACGAAGAACTCCAGTTCGGTTGCCACTACCGGCGCCAGGCCCAGTGCCGCATAGCGGGCTATCACGGCCTTCAGCTGGCCCCGGGTGGACAGTGCCGAGGGCCGGCCATCCAGCTCGTTGGCATCGCAGATGGCCAAGGCGCGGCCGTCATCGCTCCAGGGCAGGCGGTGGACCTGACTGGGTTCGGCCACCAGTGCCAGGTCGCCGTCATCACTGCCGTAGAATTTCGCTGCTGGGTAGCCGCCCATGATGCACTGCAGCAGCACACCCCGGGCCATCTGCAGACGACGGCCTTCGAGGAAGCCGTCGGCGGTCATCACCTTGCCGCGCGGAACACCGTTGAGGTCGGGGGTGACGCATTCGATTTCATCGATGCCCTGGAGCTGAGCGGTGCTCATGACGCTTGTCCTTGTTGTTGTAGGCTGACATCAACATAGGCTGCGGGTGTTTAAAATATCAAGCAGCCTATATAGGCGCCTGTGTCGGCCTCTTCGCGGGTAAACCCGCGCCTACAGGTGGTGCGACCCGCGAAGAGGCGGGCACAGCCCCCTACTCCCGCAAGGTCATGCCATTGGCCGGCAACGGCAATGCCGTTTTGTAGCGCACCTGCTTCAGGGCAAAACTCGAACGAATATTGGCCACCCCCGGCAAGCGCGTGAGGTAATCGAGAAACCGCTCCAGCGCCTGGATGCTCGGCAGCAGCACCCGCAACAGGTAATCCGGGTCCCCGGTCATCAGGTAGCACTCCATCACCTCGGGCCGCTCGGCGATCTCTTCTTCAAACCGATGCAACGACTGCTCCACCTGTTTTTCCAGGCTGACATGGATAAACACATTCACATCCAGCCCCAGCACCTCAGGCGACAGCAAGGTCACCTGCTGGCGGATTACCCCCAGTTCTTCCATGGCCCGCACCCGGTTGAAACACGGCGTGGGCGACAGGTTCACCGAGCGTGCCAGCTCGGCATTGGTGATGCGGGCGTTCTCTTGCAGGCTGTTGAGAATGCCGATATCAGTACGATCGAGTTTGCGCATAAGACAAAATCACCGGTTTTTTGTGTTTATGCGGAATGTTTATCTGCCTCGCTCGGCAAAGGCAATCAACTTGAGAGAAAAATTCTCCTGCCGGGCCACTAAGATGTAGGTGACGCTGACTTACCAGTCACAAGCCGGTACTCAGCGGCGGCCGCTTCAGAGCTCACAAAAACAAATACCCGAGCGAGCGTAAAAAGCATGAACGAGTACGCCCCCCTGCGTTTGCATGTGCCCGAGCCCACCGGCCGGCCAGGCTGCCAGACCGATTTTTCCTACCTGCGCCTCAATGACGCAGGTCAAGCCCGTAAACCCGCTATCGATGTCGATGCTGCCGACACTGCCGACCTGTCCTACAGCCTGGTCCGCGTGCTTGACGAGCAAGGCGATGCGCAAGGCCCCTGGGCCGAAGACATCGACCCACAGATCCTTCGTCAAGGCATGCGCGCCATGCTCAAGACGCGGATCTTCGACAGCCGCATGGTGGTCGCCCAGCGCCAGAAGAAGATGTCCTTCTACATGCAAAGCCTGGGCGAAGAAGCCATCGGCAGTGGCCAGGCGCTGGCGCTGAACCGCACCGACATGTGCTTCCCGACCTACCGCCAGCAAAGCATCCTGATGGCCCGCGACGTATCGCTGGTCGAGATGATCTGCCAACTGCTGTCCAACGAGCGCGACCCCCTCAAGGGCCGCCAGTTGCCGATCATGTACTCGGTGCGCGAAGCCGGCTTCTTCACCATCAGCGGCAACCTGGCGACCCAGTTCGTGCAGGCAGTCGGCTGGGCCATGGCCTCGGCGATCAAGGGCGATACCAAGATTGCTTCGGCGTGGATCGGTGACGGAGCCACCGCCGAGTCGGACTTCCACACCGCCCTCACCTTTGCCCACGTTTACCGCGCCCCGGTGATCCTCAATGTGGTCAACAACCAGTGGGCGATTTCTACCTTCCAGGCCATCGCCGGTGGCGAGTCGACCACCTTCGCCGGCCGTGGCGTGGGTTGCGGTATTGCTTCGCTGCGGGTTGACGGCAACGACTTCGTCGCCGTGTACGCCGCCTCGCGCTGGGCTGCCGAGCGCGCCCGCCGCGGCCTGGGCCCAAGCCTGATCGAGTGGGTCACCTACCGTGCCGGCCCGCACTCGACGTCGGACGACCCCTCCAAGTACCGCCCTGCCGATGACTGGAGCCACTTCCCGCTGGGTGACCCGATCGCCCGCCTGAAGCAGCACCTGATCAAGATTGGCCACTGGTCCGAAGAAGAACACCAGGCCGTCACGGCCGAGCTCGAAGCTGCGGTGATTGCCGCACAGAAAGAAGCCGAGCAGTACGGCACCCTGGCTAACGGGCACATCCCGAGCGCCGCCTCGATGTTCGAGGATGTGTACAAGGAGATGCCCGAACACCTGCGCCGTCAACGCCAGGAACTGGGGGTTTGAGATGAACGACCACAACAACAGCATCAACCCGGAAACCGCCATGGCCACCACTACCATGACCATGATCCAGGCCCTGCGCTCGGCCATGGATGTCATGCTTGAGCGCGACGACAATGTGGTGGTGTACGGCCAGGACGTCGGTTACTTCGGCGGCGTGTTCCGCTGCACCGAAGGCCTGCAGAACAAGTTCGGCAAATCGCGCGTGTTCGACGCGCCCATCTCCGAGAGCGGCATCGTCGGTACCGCCGTGGGCATGGGCGCCTATGGCCTGCGCCCGGTGGTGGAGATCCAGTTCGCCGACTACTTCTACCCGGCCTCCGACCAGATCGTCTCCGAGCTGGCCCGCCTGCGTTACCGGTCGGCCGGCGAGTTCATTGCCCCGCTGACCCTGCGCATGCCTTGTGGCGGCGGCATCTATGGCGGCCAGACTCACAGCCAGAGCCCTGAAGCGATGTTCACCCAGGTCTGCGGCCTGCGCACCGTGATGCCGTCCAACCCTTATGACGCCAAAGGCCTGCTGATTGCCTCGATCGAATGCGACGACCCGGTAATCTTCCTGGAGCCCAAACGCCTGTACAACGGCCCGTTCGATGGCCACCACGACCGCCCGGTAACCCCATGGTCGAAGCACCCGCACAGCGCCGTGCCCGACGGCTATTACACCGTACCGCTGGACAAGGCCGCCATTACCCGCCCTGGCAATGACGTGACCGTGCTGACCTACGGCACCACGGTGTACGTGGCCCAGGTGGCCGCCGAAGAAAGCGGCGTCGATGCCGAAGTGATCGACCTGCGCAGCCTGTGGCCGCTGGACCTGGACACCATCGTCGAGTCGGTGAAAAAGACCGGCCGTTGCGTGGTGGTGCACGAGGCCACCCGCACCTGCGGCTTCGGTGCCGAGCTGGTGTCGCTGGTGCAGGAGCACTGCTTCCACCACCTGGAGGCGCCGATCGAGCGCGTCACCGGCTGGGACACCCCCTACCCTCACGCACAGGAATGGGCTTACTTCCCCGGCCCTTCGCGGGTAGGTGCGGCACTTAAAAAGGTCATGGAGGTCTGAATGGGCACGCACGTCATCAAGATGCCGGACATTGGCGAAGGCATCGCGCAGGTCGAGTTGGTGGAATGGTTCGTCAAGGTCGGCGACATCATCGCCGAGGACCAGGTGGTGGCCGACGTCATGACCGACAAGGCCACCGTGGAAATCCCCTCGCCGGTCAGCGGCAAGGTGTTGGCCCTGGGTGGCCAGCCCGGGGAAGTGATGGCGGTCGGTAGCGAACTGATCCGCATCGAAGTGGAAGGCAGCGGCAACCATGTGGATGTGCCTCAGCCAAAACCGGTAGAGGCCCCGGCCGCCCCGATTGCAGCCAAGCCGGAACCGCAGAAAGACGTAAAACCCGCCGTGTACCAGGCGCCCGCCAACCACGAAGCTGCAACCATCGTGCCGCGCCAGCCGGGCGACAAGCCGCTGGCCTCGCCAGCTGTGCGCAAACGCGCCCTGGACGCCGGTATCGAACTGCGTTATGTGCATGGTAGCGGCCCGGCCGGGCGCATTCTGCACGAAGACCTCGACGCCTTCATGAGCAAGCCGCAAAGCAATGCCGGGCAAGCACCTGATGGTTATGCCAAGCGCACCGACAGCGAGCAGGTGCCGGTGATTGGCCTGCGCCGCAAGATCGCCCAGCGCATGCAGGACGCCAAACGCCGGGTCGCGCACTTCAGTTATGTCGAGGAAATCGACGTCACCGCCCTGGAAGCCCTGCGCCAGCAACTCAACAGCAAGCACGGCAACAGCCGCGGCAAACTGACCTTGCTGCCATTCCTGGTGCGCGCCCTCGTCGTGGCGCTGCGTGACTTCCCGCAGATCAACGCGACCTACGACGACGAAGCGCAGATCATCACCCGCCATGGCGCGGTCCATGTGGGCATTGCCACCCAAGGTGACAACGGCCTGATGGTACCGGTGCTGCGCCACGCCGAAGCGGGCAGCCTGTGGGCCAATGCCGCCGAGATTTCGCGCCTGGCCAACGCAGCACGTAACAACAAGGCCAGCCGTGAAGAGCTGTCCGGCTCGACCATCACCCTGACCAGCCTTGGCGCCCTGGGTGGCATTGTCAGCACGCCGGTGGTCAACACCCCGGAAGTGGCAATCGTCGGGGTCAACCGCATGGTCGAACGACCGGTGGTGATTGATGGCCAGATCGTCGTGCGCAAGATGATGAACCTGTCCAGCTCGTTCGACCATCGCGTGGTCGATGGCATGGACGCCGCCCTGTTCATCCAGGCCGTGCGTGGCCTGCTCGAACAACCCGCCTGCCTGTTCGTGGAGTGAGCATGCAACAGATTATCCAGACTACCCTGTTGATCATCGGCGGCGGCCCTGGCGGCTATGTAGCAGCCATCCGCGCCGGGCAACTGGGCATTCCTACCGTACTGGTGGAAGGCCAGGCACTGGGCGGCACCTGCCTGAACATCGGCTGCATCCCGTCCAAGGCGCTGATCCACGTGGCCGAGCAGTTTCACCAGGCCTCGCGCTTTACCGAACCCTCGCCGCTGGGCATCAGCGTGGCTTCGCCGCGCCTGGACATCGGCCAGAGCGTCACCTGGAAGGACGGCATTGTCGACCGTCTGACCACCGGTGTTGCCGCCTTGCTGAAAAAGCACGGGGTGAAAGTGATGCATGGCTGGGCCAAGGTACTGGACGGCAAGCAGGTCGAGGTCGATGGCCAGCGTATCCAGTGCGAGCATCTGTTGCTGGCGACCGGTTCCAGCAGTGTCGAACTGCCGATGCTGCCGCTGGGTGGCCCGGTGATTTCCTCGACCGAAGCCCTGGCGCCGAAAGCCCTGCCGCAACACCTGGTGGTGGTCGGCGGTGGCTATATCGGCCTGGAGCTGGGCATTGCCTACCGCAAGCTGGGTGCACAGGTGAGTGTGGTGGAAGCGCGCGAACGCATCCTGCCGACCTACGACAGCGAATTGACCGCCCCGGTGGCCGAGTCGCTGAAGAAACTGGGCATCGCGTTGCACCTGGGCCACAGCGTCGAGGGCTACGAAAATGGCTGCCTGCTGGCCAGCGACGGCAAGGGTGGGCAACTGCGTCTTGAGGCCGATCAGGTGCTGGTGGCCGTGGGCCGCCGGCCACGCACCAAGGGCTTCAACCTGGAATGCCTGGACCTGAAGATGAACGGCGCCGCCATTGCCATCGACGAGCGCTGTCACACCAGCATGCACAACGTCTGGGCCATCGGCGACGTCGCTGGCGAACCGATGCTGGCGCACCGGGCCATGGCCCAGGGCGAGATGGTCGCCGAAATCATCGCCGGCAAGGCCCGACGCTTCGAGCCGGCAGCGATTGCCGCCGTGTGCTTTACCGACCCGGAAGTGGTGGTGGTCGGCAAGACCCCGGAACAAGCCAGCCAGCAGGGCCTGGACTGCATCGTCGCGCAGTTCCCGTTTGCCGCCAATGGCCGGGCCATGAGCCTGGAGTCGAAAAGCGGTTTCGTGCGGGTGGTGGCGCGCCGTGACAACCACCTGATCGTGGGTTGGCAGGCGGTTGGCGTGGCGGTCTCCGAGCTGTCCACCGCGTTTGCCCAATCGCTGGAGATGGGCGCGTGCCTGGAAGATGTGGCCGGCACCATTCATGCCCACCCAACGCTGGGTGAAGCGGTACAGGAAGCCGCACTGCGCGCCCTGGGCCACGCCTTGCATATCTGACACTGAAGCGGCCGAGGCCGATTTGGCCCGCTGCGCCGAGAGGCGCTGCGGGTCTTTTTTCATTCAGGCCATCCAAGCGTCCAGAAAACCGCACGCTCTTTGAGGGGCTAGTGTGGTGTTTTGCAAATACGGCCAATAACTCGCGAGCGCTTTTTGCGCTCAGACAAGGCGTCGCGACGAGTCGTAGCCCAGCTACGGCGAGGAGCGACAACGCCGCATGAGCGCAAAAAGCGCCGCGAGTTATGGTCGTTATTTGTGAAACACCACACTAGCTACTCGGCGATTGCGTTCTTGCCTGTCCCCTTGGCCCTGTAGAGCGCCTTGTCGGCACGCGCCAGCAGCGCGTGCTGGTCCTCCCCTTCCCGCCATTGCACCACGCCATAGCTCATGGTCAGCCGGCAATCACCCACCGGCTCCACCTGCTCCAGCACCTGGCGCAAGCGCGCCGCCACATCCAGCGCCTCCCCCAACGCGGTCTGCGGCAGCACGATGACGAACTCGTCGCCGCCCCAGCGCGCCAGCAGGTCCAGTTCGCGCAAGCAGGTGCGCAGGCTTTCGGCCACCCGAACCAGCGCCGCATCGCCACGGGCGTGACCGTAGCGGTCATTGATCGGTTTGAAATCATCCATGTCCATGGCGATCAGCGACAACGGCTGGCGGAAGCGCTGGGCGCGCTGGCACTCCCGCTGCAACGCGCTCTCCAGCCGGTAACGGTTGGCGACACGGGTCAACGCATCGCGTTCGGCCAATTCACGGTTTTCGTCCAGTTGCCGCTGCAACTGCTGGTTCACCCAGGACAACTCACGGGTGCGTTCGGCCACCTGAAATTCCAGCGACTGGTTCTTCTGCTCCAGTTGAGTCACCAAGCGCTTGCCAGCGTCGATATTGCGATGCGCACCCAGCATGCGTGCCACGGAGCCGTCCTCGTTATGCGCGATGACGTAGCCGCTGTCTTCGATCCAGATATAGCTGCCGTCCTGACAACGGCAACGGTATTCAATGCGGTAGCGCTCGTTGCGCTGATTGATATAGGCCTCGAAATGGGCCATTACCCGGGGGTAGTCTTCGGGATGGATCACGCTTTCCCAGGTAAATACCGAGTTGGCCATGGAGTGGCTGGCATAACCCAGCATGCTGTACCAGCCCGGGTTGCGATAAACGTAGCCGGTATTGGCATTCCAGTCCCAGATGCCATCACTGATCAAATCGAACAAGGTGTGCAATTGCTGTTCACTGAAGCCGGCAGGTACCGGCCGGGTTTCTTGACTCATGGACGCTCTCCCTGATGCCCAGCAACTGCGCTCCGATCAAGGGGCTGCCGACAGTGGTGTTGATTGCCGCGAGCGGCAAGATGATGCCTATCACGGGCAAGCATATGCCCACCCGTGTGCAACCGAAATAGCGCCAACGCCCTGATTTCGACCGGCACAGCGCTGGCATGGCTTTTGCGCTAGGTACCTGCCAACGAGATTTCCAAGGAGGAAACATGATAATCGCCCCTAACGGCGTCAGCTGGCAGCCCACGCTCCACCAGCCTCGGTACACCAGCGATGAGCAGACAGTGGCCCAGATTGCACCGGTCCGCGCGCCAATAACCACCGCCAACACGGCGAGCCAACAACAGAGCGGGGGCAGTACCGCTCAGCAAAACGCTGAGGAGGCTCGTGCAGAAGCCTTTGCCAAATTCAAGGTGATGCTGCAAAACCTGGGTTCTGCGACCACCGAGCCCCTCATCGGAGAACCACTACCGCCCAAGACTGCCCGACAGGAATTTCACGACTTCATGTCCAAGTCGCCCGGCGAGATGATCAAGGAGAAACTGCTGCGTGAAATAGGCCTGACCGAAGAAGAGTACGACGCCCTGCCGCCCGAAATGAAAGCAAAGGTCGACGAGTTGATCGCCCAGCGCATGAAAGAAGACATCAAGCGCAAGATCGAGGAGAAAGCGCAAGAGCAGATCGCCAAAGCGGACGGCGACCTGGATGAAGAGCAACAAGCGGCAAGCCCGATATGAAGCAGTGGAAGCGGCCGGTAAGGAGAGCGCCGCAGTTCGTCCAAGGCGCTTCAGCCTGACCGGTGTCCGGTGGCGTCGATGGTCAGGTGGTGCATGGCTTCGTCAACTGCACCGCTACCGGCGCCATCACCGGTCTCAGGAAAAATCGGCAGGATGTTGTGCAGAGAATTCGTTTGAGGTCCTTGGCCTTATTGTCCAGGGTGGCAGGCTGGTAGCTATTTGCCACGCGTGGACGCAGGCGCATGACGATGCCTGCGTAGGGGAACGATGTCGGATCCCCCCTAAAATAAGAGAGGACAAGGAAATGCAATCACACGATTTGAAGCAAAGCCTCAAGCAGCGGCATATCACCATGATCGCCCTGGGTGGGGTGATCGGTGCAGGGCTGTTCATGGGCTCGGGCTCACTGATCGCATCGGCAGGGCCCGCGGCCATACTGTCGTATTTCATTGGTGGCCTGGTGGTCACCCTGGTCATGTTCATGCTGGGCGAAATGGCCTGCCGCAACCCGGATGCAGGGTCGTTCTCGACCTACGCCAACACCTACCTCGGGGACTGGGCAGGGTTTACGGTCGGCTGGCTGTACTGGTTCAAGTCGATGATGACCATCACCCTGGAAGCGGTACTGCTGGGCGCCATCCTGCATGACTTCCTGCCCTGGCTACCGATCTGGGCAGGCGCCTTCCTGATGCTGGTGACACTCATGGCCAGCAACGCCTACTCGGTGCGTTCGTTTGCCGAAGTCGAGTATTGGCTGGCCGCGATGAAGGTCGCCACCATCCTCATCTTCATGCTGCTGGGCGTGTCGATCCTGCTCGGCCTGCACAGTGAGATTCCCGCCCCCGGCCTGATCAACCTCACCGCCCATGACGGCTTCATGCCCAACGGCCTGTCACCGGTGATGGCCGGCGTTATCGTGGTGATTTTCTCCCTGGGCGGCAGCGAAATTGCCGCCGTGGCCGCGGGTGAATCAGAGAACCCGCGACAGAACGTGATCCGCGCGATCAAGAGCGTGATCCTGCGGGTGATGCTGTTCTACGTAGGTTCTGTGTCGATCCTGATCCTTTGCCTGCCCTGGACCGACAAGGCCAACCTGGCCTCGCCCTATGTTTCATTGTTCAGCCTGGCCGGGTTCGGTGGTGCTGCAGTGGCCATGAAACTGGTGCTGTTCGTCTCGTTCATGTCGGTGATGAACTCGTTCATGTTCTCCAACTCACGCATGCTGTTCTCGCTGAGCCAGCGCGGTCACGCGCCCAAGCTGTTCTCACGCACCAGTGCCAAGGGCGTACCGATCAATGCGCTGCTGCTGAGCCTGTCGATCTGCACGATGATCCTGACCGTGCACTTTGTCAGTGGCGGCGACCTGTTCATGACCTTGGCCAAGAGTACCGGCAGCCTGGTCATGGTCGTATGGATCTTCATCATCATCGCCCACGTGGCCATGCGCAGGAAAACCCGCCACGAAGCGGTCGCCCCAAACGCCTTCCGTGCCTGGCTGTTCCCCTACACCAATATCATTGCGCTGTTCGCCTTGCTGGCAGTCATCGGCACCCAGGCGTTCGACCCGGCATCGCGTTTCCAATTCTGGTTCACGGTGCTGACGGTACTGCTGGTGGTGGCGGGGTACTTCCTGATGCGTCAGCGGCTGGCCCCAAGCGCGGCGTTATGCCACGAACGTGATGCATGACAGCGCTGGCCAAGCGCAGGTGCTGTCAACAGCAGCACGACGGCGACAAAGGCAACGGAGACAATAATGGGAATGACGAGAATGGCGTCCCAGGCAGGAATTGAACCTGCAACCTTCCCCTTAGGAGGGGGATGCTCTATCCAATTGAGCTACTGAGACGCTACGACCGGCAGCGAGCGCTGCACAGCGGGATGGCCAGCATGTTAACCAGCATGCTGGCGTTTGTCATGTCTCAACTGGGCTTTTTCGCGTAATCCTTTTCTGCCGCTGCTATCCCCGTGGTAGCACGCCCTGATGGCGAAGCAGCGAAACGAATGCGGCGACCGCCGCCTCCAGTGTGGAAGAATTATCCAGCACATGTACCGACGGGTCGGCTGCAGCTTGCAAGCGTGCGCTGCGCGCCAGGCGCTGCTCCACTTCTTCTGCGGTTTCCCGGCCCCGGGCCAGCAAGCGCTGGCGCAGCACCTCAGGCTTGACCTCAACCAACACGGCCAACAAATCCGGGTAGCGCTGACGGGCTTCTGGCAGATAAGCCCGAGAGCCATTCACCAGCACTGCCCTGCCCGCCGCCAACCACTGGTCCACCTGCCGGGGTATGCCATAGTCCAGGCCATTGGCCCGCCAGTGCATGGCAAACGCACCCTGCGCGCGCAAGGCATCAAACTGCTCAGGCGTGACCCCTTGGGCAGCTTCGCCTTTGGCTTCGGCCGAACGGGTGATGACCCGGCGGGCAATTTCTACCCCGGCGAGGGCCAGTTGCTCACGCGATGCGTCGATCAGGGAATCTTTCCCGGAACCCGACGGCCCAATCAGAAATATCAACCGGCCTGTCCCTGATCGGCGGTCGCTTGCGTCATGTTGCATAGCCACTATGCTCTATGGAGAGAACCGGCGCATTCTAGGGCTTTTCTGGGCATTTTTCTGCGTTTTACCGATTATTGACGGCAAAAGACTGACGGCCAGGCTAGCCAGAACATGTAAAACTTTTCAAACCAGTGCTCATTTCTGATAATTGGTACTGGCATAAAGCCTTTATCCGGCTCACTATTTGTCACATAATTGACGCCAAGCAAACGGCGACCATGAGGCAAGATGAGCATCCATTTTTCACTGGCGGTTGAACATTTTGTCGTCGCCACGGTCGTACTTCCATCCCGTGCGGCCAATTTGAGAACCGCTTCCCCTGAACCAAACTCTGGTCAATTTATATGCGCCCAATGAAACAGGCTATTTATTCGAGCCGCACCGCTGACAAGTTCGTCGTCCGCCTGCCAGACGGAATGCGTGAGCGCATTGCCGAGGTAGCGCGCAACCACCACCGCAGCATGAACTCCGAGATCATTGCACGCCTGGAGCAGAGCCTTATCCAGGAAGGTGCGCTGGGTGACGAACTGAGCATGCGCCTGGACAGCCCTGAGCTATCCCTGCATGAGCGCGAGTTGCTGCAGCGATTCCGCCAACTGTCCCACCGCCAGCAGAACGCCCTGGTCGCCCTCATCGCTCACGATGTGGAAATGGCCGCAGACGCTTCCTGAGGCCTGCAGCGAACACAAAAAAGCCAGCGTAAGCTGGCTTTTTTGTGGATGACTGATTGGCAGCAAAGGCATTTCCCTGTGGGACGTTCCCACAGGGAGGATCGGCTTACAACAGGAACAGCGTCGCCAGACCAAGGAAGATGAAGAAACCACCGCTGTCGGTCACAGCAGTGATCATCACGCTCGCCCCCATCGCAGGGTCGCGCCCCAGGCGGGCCAAGGTCATCGGGATCAGCACGCCCATCAGCGCGGCCAATAACAGGTTCAAGGTCATCGCTGCGGTCATTACCACCCCCAGCGACCAGCTGCCATACAGCCAGAAAGCCACCGCACCAATCACTCCGCCCCAAACCAGGCCGTTGATCAGCGACACCGCCAACTCCTTGCGCATCAAGCGGCTGGTATTGCCTGGCGACACTTGGTCCAGGGCCATGGCGCGGACGATCATGGTGATGGTCTGGTTACCAGAGTTGCCACCAATACCGGCAACGATCGGCATCAACGCAGCCAACGCCACCAGCTTTTCAATCGAACCTTCGAACAACCCGATCACTCGCGAAGCAACGAACGCGGTAATCAGATTGATGGCCAGCCACGCCCAACGGTTGCGGAACGAACGCCAGACCGAGGCGAAAATATCTTCCTCTTCACGCAGACCCGCCATGTTGAGGACTTCGCTCTCGCTTTCCTCACGAATCAGGTCAACCATTTCGTCGATGGTCAGACGGCCGATCAGGCGTTCGCTCTTGTCGACCACCGGGGCGGATACCAGGTCATAACGCTCGAAAGCCTGCGCTGCATCGTAGGCATCTTCCTCGGGCTGGAAGGAGACAGGGTCGGTCGCCATGACCTCCGCCACCTTCTTCTCCGGGTCGTTGACCAGCAGGCGCTTGATCGGCAATACCCCCTTGAGGATGCCGTCGTAATCGACCACGAACAACTTGTCGGTGTGGTTCGGCAATTCTTTCAGGCGGCGCAGGTAGCGCAGCACCACTTCCAGGCTGACATCTTCGCGGATGGTGACCATCTCGAAGTCCATCAACGCACCGACCTGCTCCTCGTCGTAGCTCAGCGCCGAACGCACTCGCTCGCGTTGCTGGGCATCGAGGGTTTCCATCAGCTCGTGAACAACGTCACGCGGCAGCTCTGGGGCGAGGTCGGCCAGTTCGTCGGCGTCCATCTCCTTGGCGGCAGCCAGCAGCTCGTGATCGTCCATGTCGGCGATCAGCGATTGGCGAACCGAATCGGAAACTTCCAGCAGGATGTCGCCATCGCGCTCCGAGCGCACCAGCTGCCAGACCGTCAGGCGATCTTCCAGGGGCAAGGCTTCGAGGATGTAGGCGATGTCGGCGGGGTGCAGGTCATCGAGCTTGCGCTGCAGCTCGACGAGGTTCTGGCGGTGGACCAGGTTTTCCACCAGGTCATTGTGCGCGCCTTCCTGGCGATGGGTCAGGTCTTCGACCATGCGCTGACGCTGCAGCAGTTCAACCACCTGGGCCAGGCGATCCTGCAGGCTTTCTTGCGCTTTTTTAACTTCTACTTCGGTCATAGGCGAACTCCACTCCCAGCAGCGGAGCACGCCGAGGGAATCAATCGGTCAGATCTTTCTGTATGAATCGTGTTAGCGAGTAACTACTGGGTAAGTCCATGGTGGTTTTCCACAAGCCCCGGCGGGGCTGACGGGCGCAATCATACACTGCTAAAGCTGTCAGATCGCTTAAATTTTTGGCCAGAACAATCGTTTGCGTGATAAAGCTGGGACAACGCTCGAAGCTATCAGTGCGACGGTTGTTGTGGATGAGAAAGCACATTTGATTTTTGAGGCCGCTCAGCGGCTCAAGACTACACCGCAATCATTACAGAAGAGCGTAGATCGACAGGCTCAAGAATTCATTGGCGCACAACAAAAAGCCCGCTCTATTGAGCGGGCTTTCTGATGGGGTATGGCGGACTCAGCAGGATTCGAACCTGCGACCGCTCGGTTCGTAGCCGAGTACTCTATCCAGCTGAGCTATGAGTCCGTGGTGGTAGTTTTAGACCAGATTACCACTGGTTGACTGAAGTAGCTTTGCAAGCAGAACCACTTCAAAAAGTGGCGGACTCAGCAGGATTCGAACCTGCGACCGCTCGGTTCGTAGCCGAGTACTCTATCCAGCTGAGCTATGAGTCCGCGATTGGCAGTTTTAAACCAGATTACCGCTGGTTGACTGAAATGGCTTTGCAAGCAGAACCACTTCAAGAAAGTGGCGGACTCAGCAGGATTCGAACCTGCGACCGCTCGGTTCGTAGCCGAGTACTCTATCCAGCTGAGCTATGAGTCCGCGATTGGCAGTTTTAGACCAGATACCGCTGGTTGATTGAAGCAGCCTTGCAAACAAAGCCACTTCAAAAGTGGCGGACTCAGCAGGATTCGAACCTGCGACCGCTCGGTTCGTAGCCGAGTACTCTATCCAGCTGAGCTATGAGTCCGTGTCTTGCCGCGCATTATAGGTCGCTGAAACATTTTTGCAAGAAGCTTTTCGTTATAAAACAACTACTTAGCGTTCCTACCGTTTACAGCGCCCTACGCAAATAATGGCGGTGAAGGGGGGATTCGAACCCCCGATACCCTTATGAGGTATACTCCCTTAGCAGGGGAGCGCCTTCGGCCACTCGGCCACCTCACCGCAACACGAGGCGAATATTAAAGAACCTCTTTCACCTTTGCAACCCTTTTTTTGAAAAAAACTTCAAAAAAATTAAAGGCTTGGCTCTTCATCCTTCTCCTTCTTGATCCGCAGGTAGATTTCCTCGCGGTGAACTGCCACTTCTTTCGGGGCGCTCACGCCAATACGCACCTGGTTGCCTTTGACGCCAAGCACCGTCACGGTGATCTCGCCGTCTCCAATGATCAGGCTCTCGGCGCACCGACGAGTCAGAATCAACATAGCTTTCTCCTTACGCAAAACATTCAGGGGTAACAGTCTTGGATATCGGGCCGGGTCGCGGACGACGACCATGGCCCCGGTTACTCGCCGCACAGGGCAGGACAGGGCCTGCGCGGCGAGCAGAAACGCGAAGGGCGCGGCAAGCCGCGCCCTTCCAGGCAGCGCCTTACTCGCCCTGTCGGGCAGGAGCATCCAGATCGAACGCGGTATGCAGCGCGCGCACGGCCAGCTCCAGGTACTTCTCTTCGAGCACCACCGAAACCTTGATCTCGGAAGTGGAGATCATCTGGATGTTGATGCTCTCCTTGGCCAGGGCTTCGAACATGCAGCTGGCAACACCGGCGTGCGAACGCATGCCGACACCAACGATCGAGACCTTGGCGATCTTGGTGTCGCCGATCACTTCACGGGCACCGATTTCGCGCGCAGTGTTTTCCAGCACGCTCTGCGCCTTCTCGTACTCATTGCGGTGCACGGTGAAGGTGAAGTCGGTGGTGTTATCGTGAGCAACGTTCTGCACGATCATGTCGACTTCGATGTTCGAAGCGCTGATCGGGCCGAGGATCTTGAAGGCCACGCCCGGGGTATCCGGCACGCCGCGAATGGTCAGCTTTGCTTCATCACGGTTGAAGGCGATACCGGAAATGATCGGCTGTTCCATGGATTCCTCTTCATCAATGGTAATGAGGGTACCCGGACCCTCCTTGAAGCTGTGCAGCACGCGCAGCGGAACGTTGTACTTGCCGGCGAACTCCACCGAACGGATCTGCAGCACCTTGGAACCAAGGCTGGCCATTTCCAGCATCTCTTCGAAGGTGATCTTCTCCAGGCGACGAGCCTGTGGCACGACGCGCGGGTCGGTGGTGTAGACGCCATCAACATCAGTGTAGATCTGGCACTCATCAGCCTTCAGCGCCGCCGCCAGGGCCACGCCGGTGGTATCAGAGCCACCACGACCCAGGGTAGTGATGCTGCCGTGCTCGTCGACACCCTGGAAGCCTGCAACCACGACCACGCGACCTTCCTTGAGGTCGGCACGAATCTTCTGGTCGTCGATTTGCAGAATGCGCGCCTTGTTGTGCGAGCTGTCGGTGAGAATACGCACCTGGTTGCCGGTGTAGGACACCGCTGGCACACCACGCTTGATCAAGGCCATGGTCAGCAGGGCAATGGTGACCTGCTCACCCGTCGACACGATCACGTCCAGTTCACGAGGAACCGGCTGATCGGTGATCTGCTTGGCCAAGTCGATCAGGCGATTGGTTTCACCGCTCATGGCCGACAGCACAACCACCAGGTCGTCGCCCGCTTCACGGTGTTTCTTGACCTTTTCGGCTACCTGCTCGATCCGCTCGATGGAACCGACAGAGGTGCCGCCAAATTTCTGTACGATCAACGCCATTTCAATGGTGCCTCAGCCCATACAGGGCCCCAAAAAACAATCCAACATGAAGGGGTGGACGGGAGTGGCCTGTGTGGCCACTAGACCCTCCACCCCCTCATCTCAAAGTCCCTGCTCTGCGAATGGCACGGCCAGCGCCAGGGCCTGGTCCAGGGCAGCGACGTCGACGCCACCACCCTGGGCCATGTCCGGACGGCCGCCGCCCTTGCCACCCACCGCCGCAGCGGCTTGTTTCATCAGATCGCCAGCCTTGAGTTGGCTGGAGAGGTCCTTGGTCACGCCGGCCACCAGCACAACCTTGCCCTCATGCTCGCTGCCCAGCAGGATCACTGCGTGGCCGAGCTTGTTCTTCAGCTGATCGACCAGGGCCAGCAGGGCCTTGCCATCCTGCCCATCCAGGCGGGCGGCGAGGACCTTGGCACCCTTGACCTCAACGGCCGCGTTGGAGAGATCGTCCCCGGCGGCGCTGGCGGCCTTGGCCTGCAGCTGTTCCAGCTGCTTCTCCAGCTGGCGGTTGCGCTCGAGCACAGCCGACAGCTTGTCGATCAGGTTGTCGCGGTTACCCTTGACCAGTTGTGCGGCTTCCTTGACCTGCTCTTCGGCAGCGTTCAGGTAAGCCAGCGCAGCGGCACCGGTTACGGCTTCGATACGGCGCACACCCGAGGCCACGCCGCCTTCGCTGATGATCTTGAACAGGCTGATGTCACCGGTGCGCTTGGCGTGGATACCGCCGCACAATTCCACCGAAAAATCACCGCCCATGCTCAGCACACGCACGGTGTCGCCGTATTTCTCGCCGAACAGCGCCATTGCGCCTTTGGCCTTGGCAGTTTCGATGTCGGTCAGTTCGGTTTCAACCGGGGTGTTCTTGCGAATCTCGCGGTTGACGATGTCTTCCAGCTGCTTGATCTGCTCCGGCTTCACCGCTTCGAAGTGGCTGAAGTCGAAACGCAGGCGCTGGCTGTCGACCAGCGAGCCCTTCTGCTGTACATGCTCGCCCAGTACCTGGCGCAATGCTTCGTGCAGCAGGTGGGTGGCGGAGTGATTCAACGAGGTGGCGTGCTGTACGTCGGCATCGACCTTGGCCTCGACGGGCGAACCGATCAGCAGCGCACCGCTGGTCACCACGCCGTGGTGCAGGAAGGCGCCGCCGGTCTTGGTGGTATCACGCACGTCGAAGCGTGCAGCACCTGCCTGCAGGAAGCCGCTGTCACCCACCTGACCACCGGACTCGGCGTAGAACGGCGTGCGGTCGAGCACCACAACGCCCTGCTCGCCTTCACCCAGCTGGTCAACGGATTGGCCGTCCTTGTACAGGGCGATGATCTTGCCCTGGCCCTCGGTGGCGTCGTAACCGAGGAACTCGGTGGCGCTGTCGACCTTGACCAGGCTGTTGTAATCCAGGCCGAAGGCGCTGGCGGAACGGGCACGCTCACGCTGGGCGTCCATTTCGCGCTCGAAGCCGGCTTCGTCGATAGTCAGCTCACGCTCACGGGCGATGTCGGCAGTCAGGTCCATCGGGAAGCCATAGGTGTCGTACAGCTTGAACACCACGTCGCCTGGCACCACGTCGCCTTTCAGCTGGGCCAGGTCTTGCTCGAGGATGCGCAGGCCCTGCTCCAGGGTCTTGGCGAACTGCTCTTCTTCGGCCTTGAGCACGCGCTCGATGTGCGCTTGCTGGCTCTTCAGCTCCGGGAAGGCTTCGCCCATTTCAGCGGCCAGCGCGGCAACGATCTGGTAGAAGAAGCTGCCCTTGGCGCCCAGCTTGTTACCGTGACGGCAAGCGCGGCGAATGATGCGGCGCAGCACGTAGCCACGGCCCTCGTTGGACGGCAGCACGCCGTCGGCAATCAGGAAGCCGCACGAACGGATGTGGTCGGCGACCACTTTCAGCGAGGCCTGGCCGTCATTGCTGCAACCGATGGCCTTGGCCGCGGCAGCCAGCAGGTTCTGGAACAGGTCGATCTCGTAGTTCGAATGCACGTGCTGCAGCACGGCGCTGACGCGCTCCAGGCCCATGCCGGTGTCCACCGACGGCGCTGGCAGCGGGTGCAACACACCGTCGGCTGTGCGGTTGAACTGCATGAAGACGTTGTTCCAGATCTCGATGTAGCGGTCACCGTCTTCTTCTGGCGAGCCAGGTGGGCCACCCCAGATATCCGGGCCGTGATCGTAGAAGATCTCGGTGCATGGGCCGCACGGGCCGGTATCGCCCATGGTCCAGAAGTTGTCGGAGGCGTACGGGGCGCCCTTGTTATCGCCGATGCGCACCATGCGCTCGGCCGGCACGCCGACTTCCTTGGTCCAAATGTCGTAGGCTTCGTCGTCGGTGGCGTAGACGGTGACCCAGAGCTTTTCCTTAGGCAGGTTCAGCCACTGCTCAGACGTCAGGAAGGTCCAGGCGAAGGTAATGGCATCGCGCTTGAAATAGTCGCCGAAGCTGAAGTTGCCCAGCATTTCGAAGAAGGTGTGGTGACGCGCGGTGTAACCGACGTTTTCCAGGTCGTTGTGCTTGCCACCGGCACGCACGCACTTCTGGCTGCTGACAGCACGCGTGTAGGCGCGCTTCTCCGCACCGAGGAAGCAGTCCTTGAACTGGTTCATGCCTGCGTTGGTGAACAGCAGGGTCGGGTCGTTGTTCGGGATCAGCGAACTGGAGGCGACTCGGGTATGTCCCTGCTCTTCGAAGAAGCGAAGGAAGGCTTCACGGATTTCTGCGCTTTTCATAGGTTCTTCCACGGAAACGGCGGCCCTGTTGGGCAAACGCGTCGACGAAACGACGGCAAAGGGCCGCATTATATCGGTCCTGCAGTCTTGATGCAGTGTGTTTATACGATAGAAGCCATCGTTTGGACGGTTTTTCGGGCTATG
Source organism: Pseudomonas sp. GLN_2 (assembly GCF_043106005.1). NCBI lineage: Bacteria > Pseudomonadati > Pseudomonadota > Gammaproteobacteria > Pseudomonadales > Pseudomonadaceae > Pseudomonas > Pseudomonas sp. GLN_2. The sequence goes on from NZ_JBICMC010000007.1 coordinate 91,120, forward strand.
CAAACGAAAACGACATGACCGGATGCTAAATCCTGTGTTTCGCCACTGGCAAGCCAATTACCGCTTAAGGGAGGGGAAAATGGAACAGGCGGTGAATTAAAAGGTTTTCATCATGGATAGGATCCGAAACCGTGTCGCCTGCTTCGCGGGTAAACCCGCTCCTACGGGCACGGCGCCACATTGAAACCTTGCACATATCTCGTAGGAGCGGGTTTACCCGCAAAACAGGCGACACCACTCTCACCCCAGGCGCTGCCCCGAATCCGGCACGATCAGAATGCCGGCGCGCAAGCCGTTCTTGACCTTGGGGTTGGGGAAGATGATGCGCGCACCCTCCTCCTCGACCACCCAGCGCATCTCGGCCAGGTCCTCAGCCAGCAGGTAACCCTTGCTCAGCTCGGAGAAGTTTTCGATGTCCGCCGGCAGGTGCAGGTGGAAGCTGTCGCTGTGCTTGATGATTTCGCGGGAAACACTGAACAGCTGCAGGCCATCCAGCGAACTTTCGTTTTCGGGCTCGGTAGCCTCGATGATGCGGATCAGCCGCTCTTCGAGCTTGTCGAGGTTCACCTGCTCGTTCTGGCCGAACGGACGGGCCTTGCCCAACTCCAGGGTGAAAGCTTCAGCCTCAAGCTGTTCGTAGGTGAAAGCACTGAAGGTGATGGACGACTTGCTTTGCAGCAGCACCGCTTCCATACCTGCCGCCGCCAGGCGCGCCAGCTCACGACGGGAGTGCTTGCGCCCCTCTTTATAAGGGTACAAGGCGAATTGCTCGATCTTCGAACCGCGGATGGCAGTATGCAGGTCGTAATGCAGGCGGTTGCGCCCCGGCCTGCTGAAGAACACCCGGGCGAACTGTTCCAGCTCGGCAGCACGCAGTGCTTCGAACCCGCTGGACAGCTCATGGCGACCATTGAACAAGCGGTTGATGTCCTGTTCGATAAAGCGCTCGCCCTTGCGGATCGCCGCCGGGTTGCCGAACAGGAACAGCACCCGTGCCCTGGGTTTGATCTTGCCGTTGGCCACGCCGTGCAGCAGCCGTTCGAGCAATTCGATCGGCGCTGTTTCGTTGCCATGAATGCCGGCGGACAACAGCAAGTCCAGCCCGCAATCTTCGCTTTCGGCCGGACGCACTTCGAGCGCGCCCTCCCCCAGCCATCGCAAACGCGCGCCCCCGGGTGTCACTTGGGTCTTCTCAGCCGGTTCGTGAGCGGTGAGGGTCAGCTCAAGCAATTTGCCAAGGGCGAGCATAGGTGCTTCCTTAGTGGTGGTGACCGCAGTCAGGGCCATGAACGTGATCGTCGTCTTCGCCAAGTTCTGCCGGTTCCATTTCCAGCTGCAGGCTGACCAGATTGGTGGCCATCGGGCGCAGCAGCAAGTTGGCATACTCGGTGTCGTCTTCCTCGACATCCACGCCGATCAGCAACTGGCCACGGCCATCCTGCTGAATCCACACTTCCTTGCCTTGCCAGACCACAGCAAAGCGGGTGCAGGAAGTTTCCAGCTGGGTGCCGTCTTCATCTTCGAGGATCAGGCGCAAGGCGTCGGTCATTACAGAGTCTCTCTTCAAGGTTGGCGTTGGAACGGATACACCGAGCCCAACTTCAGGATCTGGGTCAATTCGTCCAGTGCCGTACGGCATTCCACCAGCAGTTGCGGGTCAGCCAGGTCTGCTTCGCCAAGGCGATCGCGGTAGTGCCTGTCGACCCACTGCAGCAGCGTGTCATACAGCGGGGCCGTCATGATAACGCCTTGGTTGACGGCTGCCAGTTCCGCTTCTTTCAAAGCCACGCGCAAACGCAGGCAGGCCGGGCCGCCGCCGTTTTGCATGCTTTGCTTGAGGTCGAATACCTTGACCTCCTTCACCGGGCCTCCCTGGCTGGTCAGCTGGCCCAGATAGGCCCAGACCCGCTCGTTGTTGCGGCACTCTTCCGGCACGACCAGCAGCATGGAACCATCGTCGCGGCTGAGCAGCTGGCTGTTGAACAGGTAGGAACGCACCGCGTCCTCCACCGCCACCGCGGCCCTGGGCACGCAGATGGCCTGGAAGTTGCCACCCTTGCTGGCCAGTTTAGCTCGCAGTTGCCCAAGTACCGCGTCGGTCTCGAGAAACGCGTCCTCATGGTAGAACAGCACCTCGCCGTTACCGACCGAAATCACATCATTGTGGAACACACCCTGGTCGATCACCGCCGGGTTCTGTTGAGCGTAGACCACACCGTCATCGCTCAGGCCGTGCAGCCGGGCCACAGCTTGCGAAGCCTCCAGGGTTTGTCGGGCCGGGTACTTCTGTGGCGCGGGGTAACGGCTGTCGAAGGCACTGCGGCCGTAGACAAAAAACTCCACGCCAGCCTCGCCATAGGCGCGGCAGAAGCGTGTGTGGTTGGCCGCGCCCTCGTCACCGAACTGTGCCACGGCAGGCAGCGCAGCGTGGTGGGCAAAGTGTTTCTCGTTGTTGAACATGGCGCCCAGCACGCGGCTGGTGGTCGGGTGTTCGATGCTGCGGTGATATTTGCAGTTGAGGTTGGCGGCAGTGAAGTGCACGCGACCGTCAGCAGTGTCGGCACTCGGGCTGACTGTCGCGGCGTTGGCCACCCACATGCTCGAGGCCGAGCAACTGGCCACCAGCAACGGCATGGCCTCGCGGGCGGCGCGCTGGATAACGTCGGCATCGCTACCACTGAACCCCAGGCGGCGCAGCGCCGCCACGTCCGGGCGCTCTTGTGGCGCCAGAACACCCTGCTTGAAGCCCATGTCGGCCAGCGCTTTCATCTTCGCAAGGCCCTGGCGCGCGGCCTCACGCGGGTTGGACGCCTGCTGGCTGTTGCTCTGCGAAGCCACGTTACCGTAAGACAGGCCGCCATAGTTGTGGGTAGGCCCCACCAGGCCATCAAAATTCACTTCATAGGATTTCATCGGCTAGGCTCCGTGACCTGTTGTTATAGGGTGACGCCCGGCGTCAGGGTCGCCGGCAAGGCAAGGCTGGCGGTCTCCAGCGAAGCCACGGGGTAAGCGCAGTAGTCGGCCGCGTAATAGGCGCTGGCGCGATGGTTGCCACTGGCACCCACACCACCGAACGGCGCGCTGCTGGCAGCCCCCGTCAGCTGTTTGTTCCAGTTGACGATGCCAGCGCGACTGCGCAACCAGAAGTACTGGTAGCGGGCTCGCGAATCAGACAATAAGCCGGCGGCCAGGCCATACTGGGTGTTATTGGCTTCATCGATGGCAGCATCGAAGTCGGCGTAGCGGATCACCTGCAACAGCGGGCCGAAAAACTCTTCGTCCGGGCGGTCAGCCACGGCGGTGACATCGACAATGCCCGGGGTCAGCAGTGCAGCATCGGCCTGCGGCTGAGTCATTTCCAGCAGTTTCACGCCACCTTTGGCGGCCAGTTCAACCTGGGCGGCAAGCAGCGCCCGAGCCGCCTGCAGCGAAATCACCGACCCCATGAAAGGCGCGGGCTGTTCATCGAACGCCCCCACCGTGATGGTTTTGCACACTTCGACCAGGCGCGCGATCAGCGCATCGCCCCAGGCGCCTTGCGGCACCAGCAGGCGCCGCGCGCAGGTGCAACGCTGGCCGGCGGAAATGAACGCCGACTGGACAATGGTATACACCGCCGCATCGAGGTCCTTGACCTCGTCCACCACCAGCGGGTTGTTACCCCCCATTTCCAGGGCCAGAATCTTGTCTGGGCGGCCTGCGAACTGTTGATGCAGCAGGTTGCCGGTGCGGCTGGAGCCGGTGAAGAACAGGCCATCGATACCTGGGTTGGCGGCCAGCGCCACACCGGTTTCACGTGCGCCCTGCACCAGGTTCAGCACACCCGCCGGCAGGCCGGCAGCAATCCAGCAGTTGACGGTAAGCTCAGCGACCTTGGGGGTGAGCTCGCTGGGCTTGAACACCACGCAGTTGCCTGCCAGCAGCGCCGGCACGATATGGCCATTGGGCAGGTGCCCGGGGAAATTGTAAGGGCCGAACACCGCCACGACGCCGTGAGGCTTGTGCCGCAGAACAGCCGTGGCATCGGCCAGCGGACCACTCTTTTCGCCGGTGCGCTCGCGGTAGCTCTGTACTGAAATCGCCACCTTGTTGATCATGCTGGTGACTTCAGTCGCAGATTCCCACAGCGGCTTCCCGGTTTCCTCGCCAATGCACTGGGCCATGGCCTCGGCATGCACTTTCAGCTGCGCGGCAAACTTCTCCAGCACATCGATACGTGCCTCCAGGCTCAATTGCGCCCAGGCCGGAAAGGCCTGCCGCGCGGCCTGCACGGCAGCGTCGACCTGGCTGGCGTCAGCGCCCTGCCCTTGCCAGATCACGGCCTGGGTCACCGGGTTGAGCGACTGCAGGGTTTCGCCCTGGCCGGCCTGCCAATTGCCTGCGATGTAATGCGTGGTCATTTACTGGGCCTCCCGGCTGGCCGACAGCGGCACCGCGCGGACATTGTCGCCGACACCCATGCGCAGGCGCTTGGCGGTCAACGGGTCGACCACCAGGGTGCCGGCGGCCAACCGTGCAGGTGCAGCAGTGATGCGGCAATCGTCGCGCTTGCGGTTGTGGATGATGAAAGGGGTCGCGTCATCGCCTGGCGTACCTACCGCCAGCACCAGGGTCTGGCTCTCGCGCACGGCGCGGATCTTGGCAGTGTCACACTCGATGGCCGGGCCGGCATCGAAGATGTCGACGTAGCCCTGGTAGTTGAAGCCTTCCTGCTTGAGCATGGCCAGCGCCGGCTCGGTGTCTTTGTGCACACGGCCGATCACACTGCGCGCCGCTTCGGACAGGAAGCAGGTGTACAGCGGGAACTTGGGCATCAGTTCGGCGATGAACGACTTGTTGCCCACGCCAGTGAGGTAATCGGCCTGGCTGAACTCCATCTTGAAAAAATGCCGGCCCAGGCTTTCCCAGAACGGCGAACGGCCCTGCTCGTCAGACATGCCGCGCATTTCGGCAATGATCTTCTTGCCGAACAGCTCGGGGAACTCGGCAATGAACAGCATGCGCGCACGCGACAGCAGGCGGCCATTTAGGCCCGAGCGGTAGTCGCTACGCAGGAACAGCGAGCACAGCTCGGAGTTGCCGGTCAGGTCGTTGGCCAGGAACAGCGTCGGGATTTCGCGGTAGATCTTCAGCTCCTGCGAGGCGCTGACAGTCAGGCCGACCCGGTAGTTGTACCAAGGCTCACGCAGGCCGACGGCGCCGGCGATGGCACTGATACCCACCACCAGACCTTCGTCGTTTTCCAGCACGAACAGGTAATCGGTGTCGCCACGCTCGGCTTCGCCACGAAAGCTTTTCTCCGCCCAACCAACGCGATGCCCCAGGCGCTCTTCGTTGGCCGGCAGCGTGGTCAGCCCGGTGGTGCCGGTGCTGCGTGCCAATTCGATCAACGCAGGCAAATCGCTGCTGCGTACAGGACGAACGATCATGCTATCTCCTTGTGCGGCGGCCTCGGCCGGCGCGAAACTCTGCTAACGCATCAATCCCGAAACGTCTGTTGCCAGACCTCAAACCGCGACCAGGCGCACGCTGGCGCCCTCGCCCACGCCCAGCGCGTCGGCTGCTGCCACGCTCAGGCTGACCGGCTTGCCAGGCACCCAGTCCAGGTCCAGCAACACCGCGCGGTAGTCCTGCAACAGGCCATTGCACACCAGGTACGGGCGACCGCCTTTGGCCGGGGCCTCTTCGATCTTCACCGGCACCACCCGGCTCTGGGCGATCGAGCGGATGCCAGAGGTGCGCGCATGCAGGGTCGGGCCGCCGTCGAAGATGTCGATGTAGTGTTCGGTCTCGAAGCCTTCGCGCATGAGTATGTCGAAGGTAATCTGCGCCCGCGGATGTACCTGGCCCATGGCTTCCTGCGCCAGGTCTGGCAACAACGGCACGTAGATCGGGTAGTGGGGCATCAGCTCGGCGAGAAAGGTACGGCTCTTCAGGCCGCACAGGCGCTCGGCGTCGGCATAGTTGAGGTCGAAGAAGTTGCGGCCGATGGCATCCCAGAACGGCGATTCACCCTGCTCGTCGCTGAAGCCGACGATCTCGGTCACCACCGAATCGGCAAAGCGCTCCGGGTGCGCAGCCATGAACAGCAGTCGGCCGCGCGAGTTGAGCTCGGCCCAGCCACTGTTCACCAGCTCCGGCGCCACATAGAAACTGGTCAGCAGGCTGTTGCCGGTCAGATCGTGGCACAGCGACAGCACATGGATCTTGTTGTGTATCTTCAGCTCGCGTGAGGCGTGCACGAATGTTTCGTTACGAAAACTGTAGAACGGCTCGGAGTAGCCGGCCGAAGCGACAATGGCCGAGCAGCCGGCCAACTTGCCTGTTTCACTGTCTTCGAGCACGAAAAAGTAACTCTCTTCACCGTTGAAGCTGACCTCGGCGGCGAAGGATGTCTCAGAGGCGGCAATCTTGTCGCCCAGACGAGCAGTGTCGTCCGGCAGCGAGGTGACACCAATGGGGCTGTCTGCAGCCATGCGCTGCACGTCGTTCAGATCAGCCATTTGCGCGGGGCGCATCACCAGCATGGTGTCACTCCTTTGGAATACGGGCCATTCACGTCGGCACGGAAAAACGGCAGGCACCCAGGCACCTGCACTGGAATCAGGTATCGCCGACCCGGCTCAGCCTCGGGCTGAGGCTGCGCCGGGGCCGGCGAAAGGACCGCTGGCGGATCAGCCTTTGGTCAGTGTGGCCACAGCGCGTTCGAAGCGGTCCAGGCCTTCGTCGATGTCAGCGTCTTCAACCACCAGGCTTGGCGCGAAGCGGACGACATCCGGGCCGGCCTGCAGCACCATCACGCCTTCTTTCTCGGCAGCATTGAGCACGTCCTTGGCCTTGCCTTTCCAAGCCTCGGTCAAGACACAGCCCAGCAGCAAGCCGACGCCACGCACCTGGCTGAACAGGTTGTACTGCTGGCCGATCTGTTCCAGGCGGTTTTTGAAGCGCTCGTGCTTAGCCTTGATACCGGCAAGGGTTTCCGGGGTATTGACCACATCCAGCACCGCGCAGGCAACGGCGCAGCCCAGCGGGTTGCCGCCATAGGTGGTGCCGTGGGTGCCAACGGCCAGGTGCTTGGCCAGCTCGGTGGTGGTCAGCATGGCGCCAATCGGGAAGCCGCCGCCCAGGCTCTTGGCACTGGTCAGAATGTCCGGGGTCACGCCGTAGTGCTGGTAGGCATACAGCGAGCCGGTACGGCCCACGCCAGTCTGCACTTCGTCGAAGATCAGCAGCGCATTGTGCTCGTCACACAGCTTGCGCGCGCCTTCCAGGTAGGCCTTGTCGGCCGGCACCACGCCACTCTCGCCCTGGATCGGCTCGATCACCACGGCGCAGGTCTTGTCGGAAATCTGTGCCTTCAACGCTTCCAGGTCGTTGTACGGCACATGGCTGATACCGGTGATCTTCGGGCCAAAGCCATCGGAGTACTTCGGCTGACCACCCACGCTGACGGTAAACAGGGTGCGACCGTGGAAGCTGTTCACGGTGGCGATGATTTCGTGCTTTTGCGGACCGAAGCGGTCATGCGCCACACGACGGGCCAGCTTGAAAGCGGCCTCGTTGGCTTCGGCACCGGAGTTGCAGAAGAACGCGCGGTCGGCAAAGGTGGCGTCCACCAGCTTGTGGGCCAGGCGCAGGGCCGGCTCGTTGGTGAACACGTTGGAGACGTGCCAGAGGGTGTTGGCCTGTTCAGTCAGGGCCTTGACCAGTGCCGGGTGGCAGTGGCCCAGGGCATTGACCGCGATGCCGCCGGCAAAGTCGATCAACTCGCGACCCGACTGGTCCCAGACGCGGGAACCCTCGCCTCGCACAGGAATGAAGGCCGCCGGAGAATAGTTGGGGACCATCACCTGGTCGAAATCGGCACGTTGCACCGGGGCTTGCTCAACGGACATCTGAGTCTCCTGAAGAGGAACGCTGGCCTGGAAGTGGCGAGCGATGGGGGGATTGTAAGGACTGATCCGCGCCTGTCCTTGCGGCCAAGCGACAACTTGTTACAGCGCAAAACCCAGTTTTGACAAGGCTTTCGGCAATGCGACAAACACTGTCGCAATCGCGCAGTGTACGGGAGAGAGGGAGCTGGGTGAACGGGTGTTCACACAGGATTCTGAGGGGGCAGGATGTACGGCGATGTTGATGTGTTGACGGGGAGATCGAGCGCCGCGTGGGCGGCGATCGATTTGCGCCCCAACACCCCCCCAAAGGCACACACCCCGAACACAACCGAAATCTCAGCCCTTTTCAGCCGGCGCCGAGCTCAGTTCGAACGGGCTGCTGCTGCGACGCTGGTTCCGGTCTTCCCGCGGCGTTGCACCAAAGAAGTTACGGTAGGCACTGGAAAAATGCGGCCCCGAGGAGAAGCCACAGGACAGCCCGATCTGGATGATCGACTTGCTGGTCTGCATCAGCATCTGCCGCGCCTTGTTCAACCGCAACTCCAGGTAGTACTGGCTGGGTACACGGTTCAGGTACTGCTTGAAGATACGCTCCAACTGCCGACGTGACACGCACACATGCTGGGCGATTTCGTCGGTGGTCAGCGGCTCTTCAATGTTGGCTTCCATCAGCAAAACGGCCTGAGTCAGCTTGGGGTGACTCGAGCCCAGGCGGTTCTGCAGCGGAATACGCTGGCGCTCGCCACCCTCGCGGATGCGCTCTACCACCAGCTCTTCCGACACCGCCCCGGCCAGCTCCGCCCCGTGATCGCGCGCCAGCACCGCCAGCAGCAGGTCGGTCACGGCCATACCGCCGCAGGCGGTCAGTCGGTCGCGATCCCAGTCGAACAGATGGCTGGTGGCAATCACCTTGGGGAAGCGTTCGGCAAAGTCATCCTGCCAGCGCCAGTGCACGGCTGCCCGGTAACCATCGAGCAGGCCCAGCATGGCCAGCGGATAGACCCCGGCCGACAGGCCACCGATCAGGCAACCACTGCGCGCCAGTTGCTTGAGCGCCGCTGAAAAGGCAGCCCCCATTGCCGCAGGCGGCTCGTCGGCCAGCAGAAAGAGCTTGTGGCAACCCTCCAGGCGGCCGGTCCACGGCTCGCCCGGCAGCCGCCAGGCACCTTCCTGCGCAGGCTCGGCCTGCAGGAAGACCAACTCGTAGACCACATCCGGATGCACCCGCTGCGCCACCAGCAACACTTCCTCGGCCAACGCCAGGGTCAAAGGCCTGGTGCTGGGCCAGATGAGAAAACCGATTCGCTGGGTGGTCATAGGGTACGGTCCGAAACCTGAGGTCGTTCGAGTCTGTGCGCCGGGTCAGGCTGCGCTCGCCGCGCAGCATGCCCTATTCTGGTGCAAAAATGCAGCTTTTACTTCAGGCTGCCGGAGAGGAACTGCTGCAGGCGCTCCGACTGCGGGTTGGCCAGCACTTCACGTGGGCAGCCGGTTTCTTCTACCAGGCCTTTGTGCAGGAACACCAACTGGTTGGACACCTCGCGGGCAAAGCCCATTTCGTGGGTCACCACCACCATGGTCCGACCTTCCTGGGCCAGCGCCTGCATCACCTTCAGCACATCACCCACCAGCTCAGGGTCGAGCGCCGAGGTCGGCTCATCGAACAGCATGACCTCCGGCTCCATGGCCAACGCCCGGGCAATTGCCACACGCTGCTGCTCCCCCCCCGACATATGCCCGGGGAAGGCATCCTTGCGGTGGGCAACCCCCACCTTGGCCAGGTAATGCTCGGCCTTTTCCAGGGCTTCCTTGCGGTTCACTCCCAGCACGTGCACCGGCGCTTCGATGATGTTCTCAAGCGCAGTCATGTGCGACCACAGGTTGAAGTGCTGGAACACCATCGACAGGCGTGAGCGCATACGCTGCAATTGACGCGGGTCGGCGGCCTTCAACGCACCATCCTTGCCGGCCACCAGCTTCAGCTCTTCGTTGTTGAGCAGGATCTTGCCGGCGTGCGGCTGCTCCAGCAGGTTGATGCAGCGCAGGAAGGTCGACTTGCCCGAACCGCTGGAGCCGATGATGCTGATGACGTCGCCGGCCTTGGCCGCCAGCGACACGCCCTTGAGCACTTCGTGGCTGCCGTAGCGCTTGTGCAGGTCTTGGACTTCGAGTTTGTACATGCTGTCGATTCTCACAAAGCGGTCAGTGCTTGCGCGGCGCCAGGTAGCCGAGCCAGCGGCGTTCGGCCATCTTGAACAGGCGCACCAGGATGAAGGTCAGGCACAGGTAGAACACGCCCGCCGTGATATAGGCCTCGAAAGGCAGGTAGTACTGGGCATTGACCGTGCGCGCAGCACCGGTGATGTCGATCAGGGTGACGATCGACGCCAGGCTGGTGGTCTGCAGCATCATGATCACTTCATTGCTGTACTGCGGCAGTGCCCGACGCAGTGCAGAAGGCAGCAGGATGCGGCGGTACATTTTCATGCGCGACATCCCCATGGCCTTGGCAGCTTCGATCTCGCCATGCGGCGTCGCCTTGAGGCTGCCAGCAATGATTTCGGCGGTGTAGGCACTGGTATTGATGCCGAACGCCAGGCAGGCGCAGAAGGTAGCGCTGGACAGCAGCGGCCAGAAGATACTCTCGCGCACCGCCTCGAACTGGGCCAGGCCGTAGTAGATCAGGAACAGCTGCACCAGCATCGGCGTGCCACGGATGACGTAGGTGTACAGCCATGCAGCAAGGTTGACCACCGGCTGCCTGGATACCCGCATCAGGCCCAGCGGAATGGCTGCCAACAGGCCGAAGAAAAGCGAAATCGCCAGCAGTTTCAGGGTGGTCAGCAAACCGCCGAAGTACATCGGCAGCGCTTCCCAGACGACGTTGTAGTCGAAGATCATAGTTCAGCCACCTTGACGCCCACCGAGTAGCGGCGCTCCAGATACTTCAGGGCCAGCAGCGAAACACTGGTCAGCACCAGGTACAGCGCCGCCACTGCCAGGAAGAAGGTGAAGGGTTCGCGGGTGGCGTCAGCCGCCTGCTTGGCCTTGAACATCATGTCCTGCAGGCCGACGACCGAAATCAGCGCAGTGGCCTTGGTCAGCACCAGCCAGTTGTTGGTGAAGCCCGGAATGGCCAGGCGAATCATTTGCGGCACCTGGATGCGGAAGAACACCTGGCGGGGGCTCATGCCATAGGCCACGCCCGCCTCGGCCTGGCCTTTGGGAATGCCCAGGAAGGCCCCGCGGAAGGTTTCCGAGAGGTAGGCGCCAAAGATGAAGCCCAGGGTACCGATACCCGCAATCAGCGGATTCAGATCGATATAGTCTTCGTAGCCGAGCAGCGGCGCCACCCGGTTGATGATGTCTTGCCCGCCGTAGAAGATCAGCAGGATCAGGACCAGGTCCGGAATACCACGGATCACCGTGGAATACAGATCGCCCAGCCAGGCCAGCCAGCGCACTGGTGACAAACGCAGCGCCACACCGATCAGGCCGAGCACGATGGCCAGGGCCATCGACGACAGGGCGAGCTGTAGCGTCAGCCACGCCCCGTCGAGGATGACTGCCCCGTAGCCTTTCAACATGATGAGGTCCTCGACCTAGAGAATGAAAAATGGTGCAAACCTCAGAGCCTCTGCTGTTTGCACCATTGCACAGGTGAAACCCGACGTCTTACTTCGAGTCTGGCCCGTAGATGTCGAAATTGAAGTACTTGCTTTCGATTTCTTTGTACTTGCCGTTGGCACGGATGGCATCGATCGCCGCGTTGATGCGGTCGACATTGGCCTTGTCACCCTTGCGTACGGCAATACCGATACCGTCACCGAAGTACTTGGCGTCGGTGAAGGCCGGGCCTACGAACGCGAAGCCCTTGCCGGCGTCAGTCTTGAGGAAGCCGTCTTCCAGCAGGGTGGCATCCGCCACGGTGCCGTCGAGGCGGCCAGCTGCGACGTCCAGGTAGATTTCGTTCTGGGTGCCGTAAGGCACCACGGTGGCACCCTTGGCGCCCAGCACTTCCTTGGCGAAGCGGTCGTGAATGGAGCCGCGCTGCACGCCGATCTTCTTGCCTTTCAGTTCGTCCAGGCTGTCGCTGACGGTGGTGCCGTCCTTCATGACCAGGCGCGCCGGAGTCAGGTAGTAGCGCTTGGTGAAGTCGACCGACTTCTTGCGGTCATCGGTGATCGACATGGACGACAGGATGGCATCGATCTTGCGCACTTTCAGCGCCGGGATCAGGCCGTCGAACTCCTGCTCGACCCAGGTACACTTGGTTTTCATCTCTTCGCACAGCGCGTTGCCGATATCGTAGTCAAAGCCGGCGATGCTGCCGTCAGGTTGCTTGAAGGCGAAGGGTGGGTAGGCCGCTTCGATGCCGATTTTCAGCGGTTTTTCATCAGCCTGCGACACCAGGGAAAACACAGACAGCGCCAGGGCGCCAAGCAGTGCGAGCTTCTTCATCAGGTAACTCCATCGGTACGGGGCAATACAAGGCAGGTAACGGCTGCCCGATATGCGAATGAGTACAACGCGAGCCGCGCAGGGTTCGACCAAGGCCGCATACCACGAGCGAGTGAGTGGCATTTTAACGACAGCCCGGTAGTCGATATTTCTTCAAAGCGACAACTACTTATAGAAGCGCTTGAAACCGCCGCGGGCGATGTTGACAGCCAGTGCAGAATATGCAATGGCGCAAGAAATAGAACCTATAGACCTAGCAATTCCTGGGCCTATTATTGGCAAAGCCTTGTACGACGGCAAGTGCAGCGTGCCCTGATGCATAAAATGCTGACTCCGATGCACCGAAACGGGCCGGAATTGTTTCCTGACGCCCCGAACGTGTGCGAGACCGGTGACAGATCAGTTACCGATGATTGTCGGGTGACAATGCAAGAGCGGGCTTGCCCGCGAATGCATGAGGTCAGGAGACAGCTTAGCCTGAACTGACGCATTCGCGGGCAAGCCCGCTCCTACAGGGGGTATTGCCGGGGAGGGAATTAGGCCGAAGCCAGGTTCATCGCCTTGTGGGTATCGATCAGGTGCTGCACCACACCTGGGTCGGCCAAGGTCGAGATATCGCCCAGGGCGTCGTATTCACCGGTGGCAATCTTGCGCAGGATGCGGCGCATGATCTTGCCCGAGCGGGTCTTCGGCAGCCCCGGCGCCCACTGGATCACATCCGGCGAAGCAATCGGGCCAATCTCCTTGCGTACCCAGTTCTTCAGCTCCAGGCGCAATTGCTCGCTGGCCTCGATGCCGGCATTGAGGGTGACATACACATAAATACCCTGCCCTTTGATGTCATGCGGCACGCCAACCACTGCGGCCTCGGCAACCTTCGAATGCGCAACCATGGCGCTTTCGATCTCGGCAGTACCCATGCGGTGGCCGGACACGTTGAGCACGTCATCCACACGGCCGGTGATCCAGTAGTAGCCGTCCTCGTCCCGGCGCGCACCGTCGCCGGTGAAGTACATGCCACGGAAGGTCTTGAAGTAGGTGTCGACGAAGCGGTCATGGTCGCCGTACAGCGAACGCGACTGACCCGGCCAGGAGTCGAGGATTACCAGGTTGCCTTCGGCAGCACCGTCGATCAGGTTGCCCAGGTTATCGACCAGGGCAGGCACCACACCGAAGAACGGACGGGTTGCCGAACCCGGCTTGAGGCCGGTGGCGCCAGGCAGCGGACTGATCAGGATGCCGCCGGTCTCGGTCTGCCACCAGGTGTCGACGATCGGGCAACGCTCCTTGCCGACGGTCTTGTAGTACCAGTTCCAGGCCTCAGGGTTGATCGGCTCACCCACCGACCCCAGCAGACGCAGGCTGGAACCGTCGGCGCCCTCAACAGCTGCCTGCCCTTCAGCCATCATGGCGCGAATGGCAGTTGGCGCGGTGTAGAGGATGTTGACCTTGTGCTTGTCGACGATCTTCGATACGCGGGTAATGTCCGGGTAGTTCGGCACGCCCTCGAACAGCAAGGTGGTAGCGCCGTTGGCCAGCGGGCCGTAGACGATGTAGCTGTGGCCTGTGACCCAACCGACGTCGGCGGTGCACCAGTACACCTCGCCCGGGCGGTAATCGAACACGCGTTCATGGGTCAGCGCGGCGTAAACCAGGTAACCGCCCGTGGTGTGCAGCACGCCCTTCGGCTTGCCGGTGGAGCCGGAGGTATAAAGGATGAACAGCGCCTCTTCAGCGCCCATTTCCTTGGGTGCGCAGTGGCTGGAGGCGACTTTCATCAGGTCTTCGTACCAGATGTCGCGGTGCTGGTGCCAGGCAATGTCGCCACCGGTGCGCTTGCACACGATGATTTTCTGCACGCTGCTGGTTTCAGGGTTGGTCAGCGCCAGGTCGACGTTGGCCTTGAGCGGTGTGCGGCGGCCACCACGCACGCCTTCGTCGGCCGTGATCACCACCTTGGACTTGCAGTCGATGATACGGCCAGCCAGCGCCTCGGGCGAGAAGCCGCCGAACACCACCGAGTGAATCGCACCAATGCGTGCACAGGCCAGCATGGCGACCACCGCTTCGGGGATCATCGGCATATAGATGGTGACCACGTCACCGCGGTGCACATCCTGGCCACGCAGGGCGTTGGCGAACTTGCAGACCTGCTCGTGCAACTCGCGGTAAGTGATGTTGCGGTGCTCGGAAGGGTCGTCACCTTCCCAGATGATGGCCAACTGGTCACCGCGCTCTTCAAGGTGGCGGTCCAGGCAGTTGGAGGAAACGTTCAGAGTGCCGTCGGCGAACCATTTGATATCGACATGGTGGTCGTCGAAGGAGGTCTGCTTGACCTTGGTGAACGGCTTGATCCAGTCGATACGCTGGGCCTGCTCGCGCCAGAAGCCGTCCGGGTTGATCACCGATTGCTGGTACATGGCCTTGTAGGTGGCCTCGTCGGTCAGGGTAGTGGCCGCAACCTCGGGACGAACGGGATACAGTGGAGCCGCACTCATCTGTGTTACCTCGGTGTAATAGTTGTTTTTGTATGGAACCGTTTGTAACTGTACCAGAGCGACAAAAGCCATTCGACGTTGGTAGTAATTTGGTACACCCGCTCCGGCAAAACGCTCTGGCGCGGGCATTACAGCCTTGCCGACGAAAAAACGAGGGGGTTGCCACAGGATTGTTACAGATTCTGTCAAAACACTTTATCAAAACACCCACTGTTTCAGCATTGGCCACCGCCATAAAATTCACCTCGCCAGCAACGGCAAGGCGATTAACAACTGGAAACAGCCCCCACGAAGGCAAACGTTAATCCCCCTCTAATCCCGATAGTTAACACTCGCTGTACTCGCGGCGCCATAAGCGCCGCGTGCCCCCTCACGACCTTAGACAGGTAAATAGAAAATGAAAGCTTTACTGGTATTGGTACTTGGCAGTCTTTGCGGCGCGGCAATGGCCGGCGAAGCCAAAGATGCCGAGCAGATTCCGGTTGAACAGTACAGTTACTCGCAGCACCTGGACATTGCTCGCGTCATTTCCATGAGCGAAGTGCCCAATGTGTGCGAAGTCGTGCCCGCCCGCATGACCTACGAGGACTCCCAGGGCCAGAAGCACATTCTCGAATACCGCGTGATGGGGAACGGCTGCTCTAACGGCTGATACCTTGTGAATTGGGGGCCCTGCGGGCCCCTTTCGCGACACAAGGCCGCTCCCACAGGTAATGCGCTCAGCCAGAGCACAGCGTATTACCTGTGGGAGCGGCCTTGTGTCGCGAAAGGACTGCAACGCAGTCCCAGGTTCTTTGACCAACAACTAATCCGCCGACTTGTTAAGCGAGTAATCCCTCAACTTGTTGGCAATTGTCGTGTGCGAAACACCCAATCTTTTCCCCAAGGACCGACTACTCGAAAACTCCCCCATCAAACTTTCCAGCACCGCCTTTTCAAAGCGCCCTACTATTTGCGAAAGATCCCCTTCCAGCGAAAACTCGCCTAACGGTTGCCGCACGCCATAATCCGGCAAGCGGATATGCTCGCTTTTAACCACGCCGCCGTCACATAACGAAACCGCCTGGAACAAAACGTTTTCCAACTGCCTTACATTACCTGGCCAGTGGTACTGCCCAAGTTTGTCCATTGCCGCCGGTGCCAGGCGCGGCATGGCGCAGCCAATCTGTCGGCTGGCCTGATCGAGAAAATGCTGCACCAACCCCTCCAGACCATCCATGCATTCGCGCAAAGGCGGAATGTGCAGCGACAGTACATTGAGCCGGTGATACAGGTCCTGGCGAAACTCGCCACGGGCACACAACTCGGACAAATCCACCTGGGTTGCACAAATCACCCGCACATCCAGGTAGACCTCTTCATCGCTACCCACCCGACGGAAGCAGCCGTCCTGCAGAAAGCGCAGCAGCTTTACCTGCAGGCGCGGGCTCATCTCCCCTACCCCGTCAAGGAACAGCGTGCCGCCTGCAGTCAACTCCAGCAGCCCCAGCTTGCCTTCGGCCCGTGCCCCTTCGAATGCCCCAGGGCCGTAACCGAACAGCTCGGTCTCGGCCATCGACTCGGGCAACCCGGCGCAGTTGAGCGCCATCAGCGGCGACTGTCCACGCGGGCTGGCCAGGTGGCAGGCGCGCGCCAGCAACTCCTTGCCGGTACCGGTTTCGCCCTCGATCAGCAACGGTGCATCCAGCGGCGCCATACGCCGCGCTTCACGCACCACGGCAGCCATCACCCGCGAGCTCTGGAAGATACTGTCGAAGCCACGCAGCTCTTGCTTGCGCACATTGTAGATACGCTCGCCGATTCGGTCGGCGCGGTGCAGGGTAAGCACCGCGCCGGCCAGCGCCTCGCTGTCATCATGCTCGGACTGCAGCGGTGCGATATCGGCCAGGAACACATCGCCTTTGACTTTGATGCGCAAGCCGTTGATGCG
The DNA here is from genome assembly GCF_043106005.1 of Pseudomonas sp. GLN_2. Lineage (NCBI taxonomy): Bacteria > Pseudomonadati > Pseudomonadota > Gammaproteobacteria > Pseudomonadales > Pseudomonadaceae > Pseudomonas > Pseudomonas sp. GLN_2. The sequence continues at coordinate 107,904 of NZ_JBICMC010000007.1, forward strand.
CGACTTGTTGGCCCGCACCAGCTCCGGTAGATCGAAGTCTTCTACGTAGCGCGCCAGCGGCATGCCCGGCACCTCGTCAACCCGCACGCCAAGCAGCTGCGCGGCTGCCCGGTTGGCGGCAACGATGCTGCCGCCCATGTCGATCGACAACACCGGGAAGTCCAGCGCCCCCAGCAACGCATTCAGCTCCATGTGCCGGCGTTCGCTGGGCATCAGGCCCACACGCTTTACGCCGAACACCCCGGCAATCGCCTCGAACTTCGGCCGCAGGGCCTGAAATTGCAGATTGATCAGGTTGGGGCAGTGCAGGTAGATGGCGTTGCCATGGTCACCGCCCACCTCACCGCGCAGCACGTTGATGCCGTACTCAACCAGCAGGTTGAGGATGTCGCGCAGGATGCCAATGCGGTTCTGGCAATGGACTTTGATACGCATGAGGGCTCTCAAAGCGCTGATGTTTTTCAACACCGCGCGGAAAAGTCGTAAAGATAAGCTGACAAAAACCGGGTTTCGATCAACCAGATGCCTCGAATTTTCCGACACTTGCCGAGTTTTGTAAAATTATCGTTACGAAAACCCACATCAGCACCCTTCGCGGCCGAGCCCCACCCCCGTGCAAAACCGCTGGCGAAGGGATATTCCTTTAGGCATGTCCTGCACATAACAAGAAAAGCCCTCACCAGGAGAGCCTCATGAAACAGACGCAATACGTGGCACGCGAGCCCGATGCGCATGGTTTTATCGATTACCCGCAGCAAGAGCATGCGGTGTGGAACACCCTGATCACCCGCCAGCTGAAAGTGATCGAAGGCCGTGCGTGCCAGGAATACCTGGACGGCATCGACCAGCTGAAATTGCCGCATGACCGCATTCCGCAATTGGGCGAGATCAACAAGGTGCTGGGTGCGACTACCGGCTGGCAGGTTGCCCGGGTACCGGCGCTGATCCCCTTCCAGACCTTCTTCGAATTGCTGGCCAGCAAGCGCTTTCCGGTCGCCACTTTCATCCGCACCCCGGAAGAGCTGGACTACCTGCAAGAGCCGGATATTTTCCACGAGATCTTCGGCCACTGCCCGCTGCTGACCAATCCCTGGTTCGCCGAGTTCACCCACACCTACGGCAAGCTCGGCCTCGCCGCGACCAAGGAACAACGTGTGTACCTGGCGCGCTTGTACTGGATGACCATCGAGTTTGGCCTGATGGAAACCGCGCAAGGCCGCAAAATCTATGGTGGCGGCATCCTCTCGTCGCCGAAAGAGACCGTCTACAGTCTGTCTGACGAGCCTGAGCACCAAGCCTTCGAACCGATCGAGGCCATGCGTACGCCCTACCGCATCGACATTCTGCAACCGGTGTATTTCGTGCTGCCGAACATGAAGCGCCTGTTCGACCTGGCCCACGAGGACATCATGGGCATGGTCCACAAAGCCATGCAGCTGGGTCTGCACGCACCGAAATTTCCACCCAAGGTCGCTGCCTGAGCGACCTTGCCGATAACAACTCGAACCGGAAAACACCTCATGAATGCCTTGAACCAAGCCCATTGCGAAGCCTGCCGCGCCGATGCACCGAAGGTCACCGACGAAGAGCTGGCCGAGCTGATCCGCGAAATCCCGGACTGGAACATTGAAGTACGTGACGGCCACATGGAGCTGGAGCGCGTGTTCCTGTTCAAGAACTTCAAGCACGCCCTGGCGTTCACCAATGCCGTGGGCGAAATCGCCGAGGCCGAAGGCCACCACCCAGGGCTGCTGACCGAATGGGGCAAGGTCACCGTGACCTGGTGGAGCCACTCGATCAAAGGCCTGCACCGCAACGACTTCATCATGTGCGCACGCACTGACAAGGTGGCGGAAACGGCTGAAGGCCGGAAGTAATCACCAGAAAGAAGGGGCCAGAGGCCCCTTTTTTCATGGGGCATATGTGCGCTGTTCGCCCGCAAAACCGACAAACGACCGGGAAAAAAACCAAACTGTCATCCAGACTTGTGTATCCTGCCCCAGCTTTTTGAAGCTACAAACGCGCCTGGCGCAGACTTTTCACTCACACTTGCGAGGAACGACGAGATGCATGAAATCCCGAATCTTCCCTTCCCAAGCCTGAACCCAGAAGAGCCATCCGTGACCGTTCACGCCGAACCGGCAGCTGCCGCCGAGCAGGATGGTGACGATCAATCCAGCGCTGACCAGGAATAACTGCGCATCCCCGACTGTGTGAAAACGGCTGACCTGCGGGCTACCCCCGTCATCACGTTTTCACACCGTCTAAAATCAACGTTGTAACAACCCACTACCACCTGCCCCGCCCCTGCCCTACACAGACTCGTGCCTCCTACCGCAAAGAGGCAGAGCCATGTCATCCATCACTGACGCCGCCGACCTACTCGCCCGGATAGACACCCTGGACGCCGAAAGCGTGCGCCTGCACAGCGACCTGTCCGGTCCAATGGACCTGGCCACATCGCTGCACGAACATTTCAACCAGGCACTGGGCTTCACAGACCTTTTCCCCGTCGACCTGAGCGATCATGACCTGCGCCAGCAGCTGACCGAAGCTTTCGCCCGTGAACCGGCGCATGAGCACTTCAACCGTATCCTGCGACGCCCCGTCGGCAGTCAAGTGGAGGCGAACCTGGTGGCGACCTTGCAGGCAAAACTGGCCCATATCGTGATCACGGCAACCGATGCCTCACTGATCGCCGGGTTGAACGAAGGCCTGCCGTATCCATGGCCCTACGCCAGTTGCAGCCTTGCCCAGGCACTCTGGGCTCGCCGGGTATGCCTGACCCAGCGTGACTGCTTCGTAGCGGCCGCCTTGCTGCTGTACCCCAGTTTGCCAACTACCCCCCAGCGCCCACGATCGCCATCCCGTCCACTGGTGCTGGACAACTACCTGGACCTCCCCACACTGGCCAGCCACCTGCTGAAGCCTCCAGCCGGTGTTCACCTTGCCGTCCACCTGTTCAACGCCCTCGGTGCGACAGTCTATGCACAAGGCAGGCGTTACCGCCCGCCCACTGCCCGCGAACGAGCGTCGGGTGTAACACCAGATCAGCATGGAAAGGCGTTTCTCCCTGGCCCGGCATTGAATGTGCCAGCTGCTCAAGCGCTCGACGCCTTGCTGCATTCGTCCCTGTTCACCCGATGGGCCGGCGAACTGGCCGCCTCGGCAGAATGGGACGCCAGCTCCGATCACTTGGCCTTGGCTGAACAAACCTTGATCGACGTGTTGTACCCACCCGATGACCGCCAGCCGGGGCTGATCATGGCATTCGATCTGTTCAGCCCGGACAATGCCACGCTCCCTGTGGAGGAAATCTGCCTTGACCTGATCAACAGCGTGCAAATCCGCCTCGCCTGCACTCCGGCGATTGCGCAACTGGCCGGTGAACTGCTGATGCGCCGCTTCGCACCCGAACTACTGCTCAGTGGCTACCCGGCCGATTTCAGCTTCGAGCCCGACCTGCGCTGGGCCAGCATCCGCCAGGGCGCCCTGATACTCAGCGCCCGCCAGCAACCGATGACCTTCGACAACGCAGAACAGGTCATGCGCCAGGCCCTGCACGAGGATGACCCTGTTCCCGAAGAAGCACTGCGCCAGACGCTGGCGGTGTGGGCCCCCTTGCGCGGATCATTCGAACTCCCCCCGCCCTGGTCGCACCAGCAATGGCAATTGGCATTGCATCGCTACCTGGCGGTCAGGGACGTTGAAAGCCTCAACGATCTCCCGGACCGCTTCGAGGAGGCGCGTCGTCAGTTGCTCCAGAGCCGGATAGCGCCAGAGTCGCGCAATGCGGATGGCCAGGTGCACCTGCTGATGTACCTTGACCATGGCGCAGGCTACCGAGGCAATCCCCGCTTGCCGGACGTGACCGCCTGGTATGAAGTGGCCTTCGGCGCTTGGGAACAGCGTGCCATCAACGTCTATCAAGCTATCCTGCACCGCTGCTTGAGCCACCTGCCGGAAGATATCAAGGACCGCCTGCGTGATGGCCCCTGGACCGCCTATGCCGTTACCTGGCCGATCTACGTGGGCCCCGATAACCGACCTGAGTACGGCTCCAGCCCCAGAGCGGACTGGCACATGCAGACGGCCACCCAGGGTTTCGTCGTACATGCCCCGGACACAGAGGGCGATTGGCTTTACGAGCTGTTCCCCGAACGGCTGCACTGGCAAGCCCACTTCGTTACCCACACAGCGCCGACGCGCCTGGCCGAGCAATTGACGCTGCTCTACAGCGAATACAACCAATCACGACTGCCGTGGATCGCTGCCGACTTTCCCGCCTTGCGACAAGTGCTCATCGCCCCCACGCAAGATCGCCTCGATTCACTGGCCAGGCATTACGCCAGCGATATCGCCCTGGGCAATCGGGATGCTTTGCATGCACTGGGCAAAGGCGCTACCCCGCATGAACAATTTCTGACCAGGCGCCAGTCCGTGAGCACTGGGCGCTACTTGCAACGGTTGTTTTCCAACCTGATACCGGGCTTGAGTTGCCTGAACCCAGAGGATGGCAACGATGCACTGGCTTGTGTCCTGGACATCGCCGCGCTGAAAGGCGCGGCAGTCACGCTTGGTGGACGGGCCTTCAAACCATTGGCCAAGCTTCCCGGCGTGCTGGGCCAAAGCGCCAACACCGCACGCCTGAACGCCGCGCGCGCCGCCCGACGCTGGAGCAGCATCCCCGTCACGCCCGACTTCAGCGAGCGCCTTACCCCGCCCAAGCGCTGGCGCAGCGCGCCCGAACTGACGACGGTCGCCCCCGAATCCCGGGAACTCATGACGCAGCGAAGGGTACTGCCGGGCCAGACGCCCGATGCCCTGCTACTTGACCAGATACCTGGCAGCCATGGTCCGGTGCCACGCGAGCTACCCGAAACAGCCACACTGATCCCCCGCGACAATGCCACGGTCGATGCAATCATTCATGGCGCCGCCTATCGCCTTCAAACACCGAACACCTCGGGGCTCGTACGTCGGGTTGCCCATGAGCCGCTACTCGGCCAGCCACCCACCGAGGTGCCGCCGCCTTACACCGGCGGCGAAGCGCGAATGGCCTTGAGCTTCTCGCCCTTGCCCAATGACGCCGGCACACCCGTATTCGGACAACACGTCAGTCACGCCTTCCAAACCGTGCGGATCGAGCCGGTACCGATTCGTTACCGCCCCCAGCACACACGCTTCGACATCTGGGCGCAGGTCATGGTGCGCGAGGGCAAGGTCGTCGTACACGCCCCTAATCACCCCAAGCGATTGAAGCCCTTGCCCGTCGAAGAAACCCAGTTACGCCTTGGCGTCATCTCGCCTCCCGTGTACCACAGGCGCATCGTGGTCGATCCATCGCCTGAACTACGCTTTGGCTTGCCTGCGGACATGCCGATCGAGCAAGTCAGGCAAATTACCGACCACTGCCCTCCCGTGCGCCTGGGCGGGCTGGCGCGGACCATCCCCGACCGCCGTATCCTGCGCGGCGCATTGATCGACTGGCGCGGTGAGCAGTGGTTGATCGTCGAGGCCGATCTGGGGATTTTTTATGGCGCCCCCCATCAGCCCTGGGCGTGGCAGACAAGGCTGCTGGATGCCCCGGCACTGCCAGCTTCGCTGCCACATCCGCCCAGAGGGCTGCGTCGCAAGTTCGAGAGAATCACCGACCACGAGGCCATCGAGCGGTACCTGGAAATCAGCGAAACCTACCGCATCGTCGCCGAGCGCCCCAACCTGCAGCGCGATGTCGATAACGTGGTCAGATTGCTGCGCGACTGGATCGAACAAGGGCGAACATGGCAGCTCCGCCACCCCTCGCGATTCCTGCAGTTCATCGAAGCCATGGAGTCGCGCCTGCTCCCGGAATACGCGCGCAACATCCTCACGCAGAGCACAGCCCAGGACGCTTTGGCGGGCCCCGCCAGTCGCGGCATCACAGCATTGAACCGGGAGATAATCCCGATCTGGAGGCAATTCCACGGCACCAGCGCCGCAGACCGCCAACACATCCTTGGCGTATTGGACGATCTGCTACCTGCGCGCGGCGCCACTACCCCCTACACACCGGCAGCAGGGGCGCAGTCGCTCGACGACAACGCAATGGCCGCCTTGCGTCAGCACCTCTACCCAGTCAACCTGGCCTTTGCCAGCGTCACGCTGAAGGACCATAGCCGCGTGGTGTTCTTCGCCCTGTCAGGCAGCCCTGGCCGACGCGCATTGCATATCATCCCGACGCCCCGCCTCACACCGGCAGTGGACTACGTCGATGCACGTCAGGTTAACCAGTTTTTCCCGCCAGACCCGCGGTTTACCGAGCTGCCAACCCTGCGGCGCGCAGATTTCCTGTGGACGCGCGTCCATAAGCGACATCTGGATGCCGAACGACACATCGCCAGTGCGCTGAACCGCAGACTGCTTCACCGCCACACCGAGGTCGAGCGTATCGATGTCTTCACAATGCTCGACGCCTGTCGCTCCTGTGGCGGCTTCGTCCTGCCGCGCTTGCGGCTGGATTACCCGAAAGCCGAGTTCAGTGTAACCTGGATGCTCGATTACACCAACTGACTACAGCCTGACAGCTTCGCCCGCAAACACCCTTGCTGTGGTTAAGATGGCGGCGCACACCGCCATCCTTACCACAGCAACGGATCCCCAATGCCACCACGCAGTCCCACGTCCCTTGCCGTCACTGGGCAAGTCGTCTCCATCGTCCTGTTCACCTTCATCGGCTACCTGAACATCGGCATCCCCTTGGCCGTGTTGCCCGGCTATGTGCACAACGATCTGGGTTTCAGTGCCGTGGTCGCCGGCCTGGTGATCAGCGTGCAGTACCTCGCGACGCTGCTCAGCCGCCCTGGCGCCAGCCGCATCATCGACAACCACGGCAGCAAGAAGGCGGTCATGTATGGACTGGCTGGCTGCGGGCTCAGCGGGGTATTCATGCTGGCCTGCGCCTTCCTCACTCACCTGCCCTGGCTGAGCCTGGCTTGCCTGCTGGTCGGTCGCCTGGTGCTGGGCAGCGCCGAAAGCCTGGTAGGCTCGGGTGCGATCGGCTGGGGCATTGGCCGAGTGGGTGCCGCAAACACGGCCAAGGTCATCTCCTGGAACGGCATCGCCAGCTATGGTGCGCTGGCCATCGGCGCCCCACTGGGCGTGCTGATGGTTAAAGGCCTCGGGCTGTGGAGCATGGGTGTGAGCATCATCCTGCTGTGCATACTTGGTTTGCTACTGGCCTGGCCCAAGCAAGCCGCCCCCATCGTCAGCGGTGTACGCCTGCCGTTCCTGCGGGTGCTGGGCAAGGTATTCCCCCATGGCTCGGGGCTTGCCCTGGGCTCGATCGGCTTTGGCACCATCGCCACCTTCATCACCCTTTACTACGCAAGCCGTGGCTGGGCCAATGCGGCGCTGACCCTGAGCCTGTTCGGCGCCAGTTTCATCAGCGCACGGCTGCTCTTTGGCAACCTGATCAATCGCATCGGTGGCTTCAGGGTGGCGATCGCCTGCCTGTCGGTGGAAACGCTCGGGCTGTTGATGCTGTGGCTGGCACCCAACGCCGAACTGGCCTTGGCGGGGGCTGCATTGAGCGGGTTTGGTTTCTCGCTGGTGTTTCCGGCATTGGGCGTGGAGGCGGTGAACCAGGTGTCGGCAGCTAACCGCGGGGCAGCGGTGGGGGCGTATTCGCTGTTCATCGACTTGTCACTGGGGGTGACCGGGCCATTGGTCGGTGCGGTGGCGGCGGGGTTCGGCTTCGCTTCGATGTTTCTGTTCGCGGCGGCTGCGGCAGCGTGTGGGTTGGTATTGAGCCTCTATTTGTACCGCCAGGGGCGCCGGGACAGGGACCGTACAACAGCAGCCTGAAAGCCGGTGCCGGCCTCTTCGCGGCCCACCCCGCCCCTGCAGGGTTGACGCGCCAGCCTGGCGTGCACGATCCCCCCGTAGGAGCGGGTTCACCCGCGAAGGGCTGCAAAGCAGCCCCAAAAGGCCTCAAACTTAGCGCTGAGCGTACTGCAACACCACCTCAAGCGGGTGACGCATCTTCCGCTCGGTCATGCGCTTGACCTGGCTACGGCACGAGTAACCGGTCGCCAGCGGCTCCCCTTCCTTGTCCAGCTTGGTCGCCCAGCTCTGCTCGAATATGGCCCGCGAGGTTTCCTGGTTGCGGGCTTCGTGCCCATAGGTACCGGACATACCGCAGCAACCCGTGGCCTCGGTCACCAGCTTCAGCCCCAGACGGGCGAACACCTGCTCCCACTGCCGGGTGCTGGCCGGCACGTTGGTCTTCTCGGTGCAGTGCGCCATCAGGCGGAAGCTGCCCGGTGCGGTAGGCGCCTGCTCGGGCAGTACATCCATCAACCATTCCTGCGGCAGCAGCACCTGCGGACAACCCTCCAGGCCTGGCACCTTCTGGTACTCCTGGCGATACACCAGCGTCATCGCCGGGTCCAGCCCCACCAGCGGCACACCGCAATCGGCCAGGGCCTTGAGCTGCGTGGCGTTGCGGATCGCTGCCTTGGCAAACGCGCCAAGGAAACCCTGTACGTGCAACGGCTTGCCGTTGGCGCTGTACGGCGCCAGGAATACCCGGTGACCCAGGCGGTGGGCAAGGTCGATGAAGGCCGACAGCAGCGGTGTTTCGAAGTAGCGGGTGAAGGCGTCCTGCACCAGCACGATGCTGCGCTCGCGCTGGGCCGGGGTCAGCTCGCGCAGGGCCGGCACCGTGGCCATGCCAACGCGGCAACGGGTCAGGGTAGCCTGGAAGTTGAAGCGGCTGATCAGCGGGCTGTCGACCATGCCCACCTTGTCGGCCAGCAGTTGGCTCACCCACTTCGAACCCATCACCGCGTTGTACAGCCCCGGTGCGTGCGCCAGGTAGGGGATGGTGAACTCGAGCGAGCCGATCAGGTAGTCACGCAGCGGGCGCTGGTAGCGACCGTGGTACAGCTCGAGGAAGCGCGAGCGGAAGTCCGGCACATTGACCTTGATCGGGCACTGCCCGGCGCACGACTTGCACGCCAGGCAGCCGGCCATGGCGTCATACACTTCATGGGAGAAGTCCTCCTGGCCCTGGTTGCGCGCGCGGTTGTTGCGCAGACGCGCCGGCAGGCCCTTGAGCCACGACACCTTGTTGCGCGCCGCAGCCAGCACATCGATATTCGCCTCGCCCTGCAGGCGCAGCCACTCGCGCATCAGCGAGGCGCGGCCCTTGGGCGAATGCTGGCGTTCGCGGGTAGCCTTCCACGACGGGCACATGGCGTCGTTGGGGTCATAGTTGTAACAGGCGCCATTGCCGTTGCAGTGCACGGCGCTGGGGAAGTCCTGCCATACGCGCTCGTCAATGGTACGGTCAAGGTCGCCGCGCAGGGTCACGCCATCGACCGGGGTAAGGCCCTCGGCGCTGCCCAGTGGCGTGCAGATCTTGCCCGGGTTGAGCTGGTTGTGCGGGTCAAAGGCGCCCTTCAGGCGCTGCAACGCCGGGTACAGCTCGCCGAAGTACTCAGGCACGTATTCCGAGCGCAGGCCCTTGCCGTGCTCACCCCACAGCAGGCCGCCATAACGCTTGGTCAGCGCGGCAACGGCGTCGGAAATCGGCTTCACCAGCGCAGCCTGCGCCGGGTCCTTCATGTCCAGTGCCGGGCGCACATGCAGCACGCCGGCATCGACGTGGCCAAACATGCCGTAGGCCAGGCCGTAGCCGTCGAGCAGTGCGCGGAAGTCGGCGATGTAGTCGGCCAACTGCTCTGGCGGTACTGCGGTGTCCTCCACGAACGGCTGCGGGCGCACTTCGCCTTCGACGTTGCCCAGCAGGCCCACCGAACGCTTGCGCATGGTATAGACGCGGCTGACTGCCTCGGCGCCTTCGGCCAAGGTGTGGCCCAGGCGCTCGACGCTGGTGTCGCTTTGCAGGTGCTGGATGAATGCCTGCACCTTGGCGTTGACCTCGGCCGGTTCGTCGCCGCAGAACTCCACCAGGTTGATGCCCAGCGTGGGACGCTCGGGGTCCGCCGGGAAGTACTCGGCCACGCTGTGCCAGACGATGTCTTTCATCGCCAGCATCAGCACCTTGGAGTCGACGGTCTCGATCGACAGCGGCTTGTGCGCCATCAGCGCGTTGGCATCACGCAGCGCATCCATGAAGCTGGTGTAGCGTACGTTGACCAGCACCGCATATTTGGGAATCGGCAGCACGTTGAGCTTGGCTTCGACCACGTAGCCCAGCGAGCCCTCGGCGCCGCACAGCACGCTGTTGAGGTTGAAGCGACCCTGCTCGTCGCGCAGGTGCGCCAGGTCGTAGCCGGTCAGGCAACGGTTGAGCTTGGGAAAGGTGGTTTCAATCAGTTCGGCCTGGGTTTCCTGAATTTCCCGGGCCATGCGGTACACCTCGCCGACCCGGCCCGGCGCGGCGCAGGCCTGCTCCAGCGCAGCATCGTCGATCGGCAGGCTGTGCAGGCGTTCGCCACCGAGCAGCACACTGTGCAGCTCCAGCACGTGGTCGCGGGTTTTGCCGTAGGTGCAACTGCCCTGGCCACTGGCATCCGTGTTGATCATGCCGCCGACCGTGGCGCGGTTGGAGGTGGACAGCTCAGGGGCGAAGAACAGCCCGTGCGGCTTGAGCGCAGCATTGAGCTGGTCCTTGACCGTGCCGGCCTGTACCCGCACCCAGCGCTCTTGCACGTTGATTTCAAGAATGTTGTTCATGTGCCGCGACAGGTCGACGACGATACCGTCGGTCAGCGACTGGCCGTTGGTGCCGGTGCCACCACCGCGGGGGGTCAGCTTGACCTGCTGGAAGCGCGGTTCACCCATTAGCGTGGCGACCCGCGCCACATCGTCGGCATCCAGCGGGAACACCGCCGCCTGCGGCAAGCGCTGGTAGATCGAGTTGTCGGTGGCCAGTACCGTGCGGGTTGCGTAGTCGGCACTGATCTGGCCGCGGAAGCCGCTGTTGCGCAGGGCTTCGAGGAATTCGGGGTAATTGGCGCTCGGTGCAACGGTGGACAGCTGGGCGATCATCGAAGGATGGCCTCTTGATATTGGCTAAATCACGGGATCCTTGTCGCCCCGGCATGGGTTGAAGCATGCAGGGATGACGTATAGGCCAATGTTCCTGTAGTTTCGCGTCAGGGGCAAACGGATAATCCTGCCGCTATCAATGACTTTTATGAATGAATTACCGCCACCTGACCCCATCCATGTCACTGCTGCTGGCTTTCGAGGCCGCCGCCCGGCATGAAAGCTACACCCGCGCCGCCGCCGAACTGTCGCTGACCCAAAGCGCGGTCAGCCGCCAGGTGCAAGCCCTGGAGCAGCAGTTGGGCCTGACCCTGTTCCGCCGCGAAGGGCGCCAGGTGCAGCTGACCGATGTCGGCCGCCTGTACCAGCGCGAGCTGAGCGAGGCACTGGGGCGCATCCGCAGCGCCACCTTGCAGGCACTGGCCTATCAGTCGGGGGTAGGCACCTTGCGCCTGGCTACCCTGCCAACCTTCGGCTCGAAATGGCTGTTGCCGAGGCTGCATGCGTTCTACAGCGCTCACCCAGGCATGCTGGTGCACATTCATTCACGCATTGAAACCATCAACTTCGACACCAGCGAAATCGATGCCGCCATCGGCGTGGCCAGCCACGACTTGCCGGGGCTTGTCTGCCATCGCCTGCATGCCGAGGAGCTGGTGGTGATCTTGCCGCCGGAGGCCGGCGTCGGCAGCCAAGGCTGGAGCCCGGCGCGGATCAGTGAAGAGGTGCTGCTGAATGTGGCCAACAACCCGCATGCGTGGGGCGAGTGGTTTTCCCATCATGGCTTGCCGCATCGGGCGATGCGGCTGGGACCGAGTTTCGAGCTGACCTCGCACCTGATCCAGGCGGTACGTGCCGGGATCGGGATCGGGCTGGTGCCGCGCATATTGGTGGAGGAGGAACTGGCCAAGGGCGAGCTGTACAGCCCGGGAGTGGCGTTTGCCAGCCAGCGTAGTTATTACCTGATCTACCCGCCGAGGAATGAGGCGCTGCCGTCGCTGCGGGCATTCAGGGGGTGGTTGCTGGAGCAGATCTGATTGTTGGCGGGATCACCTGACCTGAGGGCAACGCTGTACCTGTAGGAGCGGGTTCACCCGCGAAGAGGCCCGCACAGGCAACAAAAAACCCGAAGCCAGCCACCTGACTCCGGGTTTTCGCATACCGCTTATGGCGCCTTACTTGGCCACAGTCTCAACAGCACCGCCCGCATTCACCTGGCGACGCGACTTGACCATGTACACCGCCAACATCGCAAGCAGCCACACCGGGATCGCATACACCGACACCTGGATGCCCGGGATCATCAGCATGATGCCCAGAATCAGCACCACGAAAGCCAGCACCACATAGTTGCCGTACGGGTACCACAGCGCCTTGAACAGCGGCTTCTGGCCGGTACGGTCGAGGTGCTGACGGAACTTCAGGTGCGAGTAGCTGATCATCGCCCAGTTGATCACCAGGGTGGCCACGACCAGCGACATCAGCAGCTCCAGCGCGTTTTGCGGCATCAGGTAGTTCAGCAGCACGGCGACGAAGGTCACGGCAGCCGACACCAGGATCGAACGCACTGGCACGCCCCGCTTGTCGACCTTGGCCAGCGACGCCGGGGCATCGCCCTGCTCGGCCATACCCAACAGCATGCGGGCGTTGCAGTAGGTGCCACTGTTGTACACCGACAGCGCCGCAGTCAGCACCACGAAGTTCAGCAGATTGGCAGCCACGTCACTGCCCAGCAGCGAGAACACTTGCACGAACGGGCTGCTGCCGTAGCTGCCTCCCGAGGCGTCGATGCTGGCGACCAGGTTGTCCCACGGGGTCAGCGACAGCAGCACCACCAGGGCACCGACATAGAAGATCAGGATGCGGTAGATGACCTGGTTGATCGCTTTGGGGATCACGGTCTTTGGCTTGTCGGCCTCGGCGGCGGTGAAACCGAGCATTTCCAGGCCACCAAAGGAAAACATGATGAAAGCCAAGGCCATTACCAGCCCGCTGACGCCGTTGGGGAAGAAACCGCCATGTGACCACAGGTTGGCCACGGTGGCTTCAGGGCCGCCGCTGCCGCTGGTCAGCAGGTAGGCACCCAGGCCGATCATGCTGACGATGGCGACCACTTTGATGATGGCGAACCAGAATTCGGCTTCACCGAAGAACTTCACGTTCATCAGGTTGATGGCGTTGATCAGCACGAAGAAGGCTGCCGCCGTGACCCAGGTGGGGATCTCCGGCCACCAGTAGTGAACATACTTGCCGACCGCCGAAAGCTCCGACATACCCACCAGGATATACAGCACCCAGCAGTTCCAGCCCGACAGGAAGCCGGCGAAACCGCCCCAGTAGGTGTGGGCGAAATGACTGAACGAGCCGGCCACCGGCTCTTCGACGATCATTTCACCCAGCTGGCGCATGATCATGAAGGCGATGAAGCCGCAGATGGCGTAGCCAAGAATCATCGACGGGCCGGCGGATTTCATCACGCCAGCCGAGCCGAGGAACAGGCCGGTACCAATCGCACCGCCGAGGGCGATCAACTGGATATGGCGGTTCTTCAGGCCCCGCTTTAGCTCGCCTGAATGCATGTTTTGTCCACTCATGAACGAAGTCACCTGCATTGTTTTTATCTGTGACGGAATCGGACCCACCGCGCTCGTGGCGCAGCGGAATGGGCAAGGTGGTTACCTTGGGTTTCTTGACCTCAGGTGCCGCCGGAGCAGGTCAACCAGGCGTGATCAAGAGTGCGCGGTACGCAAGAGGGTCACAGGTAAAACGCGGCGCACTGTATACCCCTGCAAACGCGCAGGCGTCAACGCGTTGCATCGTTTCCTCGGGAAAAAACGCAGCGTTCCTGTGGTTCAGGCCTTCAAAGGCGAAGTGATCGGCGTACATGGCGCCTCCATTTGTTGTTTTGTCAGCCCGGCTCTTTGGACGGGCTCCTGCACAAGGCAATGGCGGCTATAACACCGTGGGGACGGGGGTTTGGGCAAGGGTGGCTGGCGCCATGGCGACGGCTTTGGGACAGGGGCGCCGGCAAGGTTTGTTTACACGATCGGGCTTGATCTGAAATGCGGACTGAAAACGGCCACATTCGTACAGATTTCTTTACAAGGCGGTTCAAGAACTTGCCAGTCGTCCGAAAAATTCTTTTTGTTCAATATCTTGGGTTTGGTCCACATTCCCGCAGGCATAAAAAAACCAGCCCGAAGGCTGGTTCCTTGATGACCACACTGGCTTATCAGCCACGCGGCTTGCCGCGACCACGGCCTGCCGGCTTGTCGCCATCAGGTTTGCCCGGACGCTTGCGCATCTCGCTCGGGCGCTCAGCCACCGTGCTGCCACGGGTGGGTTTACGCGGCGCTTCTTCACGCGGCTGACGCGCAGGGCGTTCGCCAGTAGCGGCACCTTCGTGGGCCGGGCGCAGGTTGCGCACGCGCTCGCCACGGCCCAGCGGGCGGGTCGACTTGCGCTGCAGGCGCTCCATCTTGTCCTTGGCCTTGAGCTTCATGGCTGGCAGCGCGACCGGCTGCAAGCCCACTTCGGCGGCGAGGATGTCGATTTCGCCCTGGGTCATTTCGCGCCAGCGGCCCATCGGCAGGTCCGAATTGAGGAACACCGGGCCGAAACGCACACGCTTCAGGCGGCTGACCACCATGCCCTGGGATTCCCACAGGCGACGCACCTCACGGTTACGACCTTCCATCACCACGCAGTGGTACCAGTGGTTGAAGCCTTCGCCACCCGGTGCCTTCTGGATATCGGTGAACTTGGCCGGGCCGTCTTCCAGCATTACGCCGGCTTTCAGGCGCTCGATCATCTCGTCGTCGACTTCACCACGCACACGTACCGCGTACTCACGGTCCATCTCGTAGGACGGGTGCATCAGGCGGTTGGCCAGCTCACCGTCGGTGGTGAACAGCAGCAAGCCAGTGGTGTTGATGTCGAGGCGGCCGATGTTGATCCAGCGGCCTTCTTTTGGCCGTGGCAAACGGTCGAACACGGTCGGGCGCCCTTCCGGGTCGTCACGGGTGCAGATTTCGCCGTCGGGCTTGTTGTACATGATCACCCGGCGGGTGGCCTCGGCGGCCTCCTCGCGCTTGATCAGCTTGCCGTCCACGGCGATGGCGTCGTGCAGGTCTACGCGCTGGCCAAGGGTGGCCTCGACGCCGTTGACCTTGATGCGCCCCTGGCTGATCCAGGCCTCGACATCACGCCGCGAGCCCACGCCAATGCGCGCCAGCACTTTCTGCAGCTTTTCGCCGGATGGAGGGGTGATTTCGGTTTCTTTCAGGTCTTGCTCACTCATCTGGGCACCTCCCGGTGTAGGAATGAAAACAGGTTTCTGGCGACGAACGCGCCAAAAGGCCGCGCATCATACGCGGTTCATCAGGGGAACGCACTGGAGGGTAGAGGGTTTTGTGGGGCTGGGCATGATTTTCTGCCCAATGGGCTTTGTGCTGGCCGCTTCGCGGGCAGCACAGGCAGCAGATCAATCAGGGCTGCGCCTTGTTCTCTTCCTCCACCGAAGGCTCAGGCTCTTCTCCCCGCAAATCATCAAAATCGGTTTTCAAACCGTCTTCCATGGCATCCAGCTCCACCAACAGGCTACGGAAACTGGTCTCCTCTCTCGGTTCACCAACCTCCTCTTCCCCAAGGCTGGCATCCGCCAACGCCTGCAGGTGCGCAGGCACCGGCGCATCATCCGGGTCAAGTTGCGGCGCTGGTTCCATTTCGCGCAGCTCGGCCAAGGCCGGCAGGTCCTCAAGGCTCTTGAGGTTGAAATGATCGAGAAACGCCTTGGTGGTGGCGAACATCGCCGGCCGCCCGGGCACTTCGCGGTAGCCGACCACGCGAATCCACTCGCGCTCCATCATGGTCTTGATGATATTGCTGTTCACCGCAACGCCGCGCACGTCCTCGATTTCACCACGGGTGATCGGCTGGCGGTAGGCAATCAGGGCCAGTGTCTCAAGCAGCGCTCGCGAATAGCGCTGCGGGCGCTCTTCCCACAGGCGCCCGACCCACGGGGCATAATCCTCGCGAATCTGCAGGCGATAGCCGCTGCCCACCTCCTTGAGCTCGAAGGCACGCCCATTGCACGACTTGCCCAGCACCTCCAGGGCCTGCCTGAACACCTTGGGCTCGGGGCGCTCGGCCTCCTCGAACAGCTCGTACAGGCGCTCAAGGGATTGCGGCTTGCCCGAAGCGAGCAAGAAGGCTTCGATCAGCGACGCCAGGTCGCGGGGTTCATTCAGGTTCATTGGGTTCTTCAGCTGGCGCCGGGCGAAGCCGCACGTGAATGGCGGCGAAAGGTTCATTCTGCACAAGTTCGATCAGCGATTCCTTCACCAGTTCGAGAACGGCCATGAAGGTCACCACCACGCCCAGCTTGCCCTCCTCGGCAGCAAACAACGCGATGAACGGCACAAAGGCACCGCCCTTGAGACGCTCCAGCACCTGGCTCATGCGCTCGCGGGTGGACAAGGTCTCACGGGTGATCTGATGGCTTTCGAACAGGTCGTTGCGGCGCATCACCTCGGCCATGGACATCAGCAGCTCTTCCAGGCTGACCTGAGGCAACAGCTTGCGCACCTTGGCCTGCGGCGCTTCCAGGCGCGGCACCACCACCTCGCGCCCGACCCGTGGCAATTCGTCGATGCCCTCGGCGGCGGCCTTGAAGCGCTCGTACTCCTGCAGGCGGCGGATCAGCTCGGCGCGAGGGTCACCCTCCTCCTCCTCGACGTCGGCGGCACGCGGCAGCAGCATGCGTGACTTGATCTCGGCAAGCATGGCAGCCATCACCAGGTATTCGGCAGCCAGTTCAAGGCGCACGCTTTTCATCAGCTCCACATAGCCCATGTACTGCCGGGTGATCTCGGCCACAGGAATGTCGAGGATGTCGATATTCTGCTTGCGGATCAGGTACAGCAACAGGTCCAGCGGGCCTTCGAACGCTTCGAGGATGACTTCAAGGGCGTCCGGCGGGATGTACAGGTCCAGCGGCAGCTCGGTCAGGGCTTCGCCATAGACCAGCGCCAACTGCAGTTGCCTAGGCGCCTCGACCCGTTCGGCCGGCGCCTCAGGCGCTTCCAGCTGGCTCACGCGTTGACCAGGAACGGCGTGGGGTCGCCACAACCTTCGCGGATCAGTTCCGGCTCGTCGCCGGACAGGTCGATGATGGTCGACGCCTTGAGGTCGCCGAACCCGCCATCGATCACCAGATCGACATGGTGCTCCAGCCGTTCACGGATCTCGTAAGGGTCGGTCATCGGCTCGCTGTCGCCCGGCAGGATCAGGCTGACGCTCATCAGTGGCTCGCCCAACTCGGCCAGCAAGGCCAGGGTGATGGCGTGATCCGGTACACGCAGCCCGATGGTGCGACGCTTATCGTGCAACAGCAGACGCGGCACTTCACGCGTGCCGTTGAGGATGAAGGTGTAAGGCCCCGGCACATGCGCCTTCAGCAAGCGGAAGGTGCCGGTGTCGACCTTGGCGTACAACCCCAATTGCGACATGTCGCAGCACATCAGGGTGAAGTTGTGCGTCTTGTCCAGCCCGCGCAGGCGCCGCACCCGCTCGATTGCCGACTTGTCGCCTATCTGGCAACCCAGCGCATAGGCCGAATCCGTCGGATACACCACCACGCCCCCCTTGCGGATGATCTCGACGGCCTGTTTTATCAGGCGCGCTTGTGGGTTCTCCGGATGAATCTGGAAAAATTGGCTCACGTAATCGTCCTGTTCATAGCGCCAAAGGCTGTTCATGGCTGAATCGACGCCACAAAGGTGGCAGATCCTCGGGCAAAGGCCGATAGGCACCGATCTCGCCCCAGGTGCCGGGGCCGTGGAAGTCACTGCCAGCGCTTGCCAGCAGGCCGAACTCACGGGCAAGAATGGACATGGTGCCCACTTGCTCGGCAGGCATCATCCCGTTGACCACTTCAAGCGCCTGCCCTCCTGCCTGAATATAGTCGGCAATCAGCCGCCTGCGCTTGCTGCGGGTCAGGTCGTAGTGCATGGGATGCGCCAGGCTCACCCAGGCGTTGGACTGCCTCAGCGTGGCAACGGTTTCGTCGAGCGTCGGCCAATGCTGCTTGACGTCGCCCAGCTTGCCGGCGCCCAGCCACTTGCGAAACGCTTCACCACGGTCCTTGACGTGCCCGGCCCGCACCAGATACTCGGCAAAATGCGGCCGCGCCGGGGCATTGCCGCTGTCACCCAGCTCGTGCTGCACGGCGCGCGCGCCTTCAAGCGTACCGGGCATGCCCTTGGCCGCCAGCCGTTTGTCGATTTCTTCGGCACGCAGCCAGCGGCCGTGGTGCAACGCTTGAATCGCCGCCAGCAATGGCGGTGCGTCGAGTGGGAAGTCATAACCCAGCACATGGATGGTCGCGCCGCCCCACGTGCAGGACAGCTCCACCCCGCTGACCCAGCGCATACCCAGGTCAACGCAGGCCTGGCGCGCTTCGGGCAGGCCTTCGAGGGTGTCATGGTCGGTCAGCGCCAGCGCTTGCACCCCGTGTTCATGGGCCCGGGCAACCAGTACCGAAGGCGACAGGGCGCCGTCGGAGGCCGTGCTGTGACAGTGCAGATCAACATTCATGGAGGAGCGCTTTCGCTGGAATCGATGTTTGTTATTATGCCGTCACATCCCGATTCTGGCTGCCATTGTGAAACAATTCATCGATTTCATCCCGCTGCTGCTGTTTTTCATCGTCTACAAGCTCGACCCGCGCCCCATGGAAGTCGCCGGCCATCACTTCGAATTTGGCGGCATCTACAGCGCCACGGCCATGCTGATCATCAGCTCGCTGGTCGTGTACGGCGCACTGTTCCTGCGCCAGCGCAAGCTGGAAAAGGGCCAGTGGCTGACACTGATCGCCTGCCTGGTGTTCGGTGGCCTGACCCTGACCTTTCACAGCGAAACCTTCCTCAAGTGGAAGGCTCCTGTCGTGAACTGGCTGTTCGCCCTGGGTTTTGCCGGCAGCCACTTCATCGGCGATCGGGTGCTGATCAAGCGCATCATGGGCCACGCCCTGACCCTGCCTGATGCCATCTGGACGCGCCTGAACCTGGCCTGGATCGCTTTCTTCCTGTTCTGCGGCGCGGCCAACCTGTTCGTCGCCTTCACCTTCCAGGACTTCTGGGTGGACTTCAAGGTGTTCGGCAGCCTGGGCATGACCGTGATCTTCCTAGTGGCGCAAGGCGTGTACCTGTCGCGCCACCTGCACGATGACCCTTCTACCTCCAAACCCAAGGATTGACATGCTTTACGCCATTATCGCCAGCGACGTCGCAAACTCCCTGGAAAAGCGCCTGGCTGCCCGCCCGGCGCACATCGAACGCCTGCAGCAGCTCAAGGCCGAAGGCCGCGTGGTGTTGGCCGGCCCGCACCCGGCCATCGACAGCAACGACCCGGGCGAAGCGGGTTTCAGCGGTAGCCTGATCGTTGCCGAATTCGAGTCGCTGGCAGCCGCGCAGGCCTGGGCCGATGCCGACCCGTACATCGCAGCCGGCGTGTACGACAAGGTTGTGGTCAAGCCGTTCAAGCAAGTACTGCCTTGACCTGAGACGGCACGGCCTTCTTCGCTACACAAACCTTCGGATCTGTGCCATCGCCCGTAGGAGCGGGTTCACCCGCGAAGAGGCCGGGCCTGCCGGCCAATCTCCACCCGCCGTTCACCGTTGCCGCCGCTACCGTATTCGCGGGTAAACCCGCTCCTACACAGATTTGGTGGTGGACAGACGTCGGTGGTCGGGCACAGCCCGCTGTAGGAGCGGGTTTACCCGCGAAGAGGGCCACGCGGTACCAGCAGTTATACTCAGGCCATCAGTCTGCGGTATCTTTGCCACTGGCGGACCGAATCACCGCCGTCAATGGTTGAATTGAGTGAGTCATGAGCGAGCTGTTACTGATTGATGATGACCAGGAACTGTGCGAGCTGCTCGGCAGCTGGCTGACCCAGGAAGGGTTTTCCGTGCGTGCCTGCCACGATGGGCAGAGCGCACGCCTGGCCCTGGCTGAGCATGCCCCTGCTGCCGTGGTACTGGATGTGATGTTGCCCGACGGCAGTGGCCTGGAGCTTCTCAAGCAGCTGCGCAGCGAGCATGCCGAGCTGCCGGTGCTGATGCTTTCAGCCCGCGGCGAGCCGCTGGACCGGATTCTCGGCCTGGAACTGGGCGCCGACGACTACCTGGCCAAACCCTGCGACCCGCGTGAGCTCACCGCCCGACTGCGCGCAGTACTGCGCCGCAGCCACCCCACCGCCACAACCAGCCAGATGGAGCTGGGTGACCTGGTCTACAGCCCTGCGCGGGGCGTGGCCAGCATCGATGGCCGGGAAATGACCCTGACCCTGTCCGAAAGCCGTATTCTTGAAGCGCTGCTGCGTCAGCCCGGCGAACCGCTGGACAAACAGGAACTGGCGCAGATCGGCCTGGGCCGCAAGCTGACCCTGTACGACCGCAGCCTGGACATGCATGTCAGCAACCTGCGCAAGAAGATCGGCCCCCACGCCGATGGCCGGCCACGCATTGTGGCGTTGCGTAGCCGTGGCTACTACTACTGCCTGTAAAAACGCCGGGGCCGCTGCGCGCCCCATTGGCGGCACAAGGCGGGGCCTGCACGGGCCAATCATCTTTACTTTGCCTTTACCATCCCCTGACTGCGCTTGACGGTGATCTCCCTAGACTGTGCTCATCCGGTAATCACCGGCCTATGAAAGGAGAGACACCATGCGCAAGACCCTTATCGCCCTGATGTTCGCTGCCGCTTTGCCGACCGTAGCCTTGGCCATGCCTGACGGCGGCCCGCGCCACGACGGCCCGCATCATCGCGGTGATGCGCCTTTCCACCAACTGGACCTGAGTCGCGATCAGCGCCAGCAGATCGGCAAGCTGATGGGCGAGCAAATGCAGCAGCGCCGCGACATTACCCAACGCTACCTGTCCAAGCTGCCGGCCGCCGACCAGAAAGCCATGAAGGATGAACTGCAAGCCAACCGCGACAAGACCGACAGCGCAGTGCGCAAGTTGCTCACGGCTGACCAGCAGAAGAAGTTCGATGAACTGCAAAAAGAACGCGCCGCCAAGAAAGCCGAGTGGCAGGAGTTCCAGGCCTGGAAAGCTGAAAAAGGCGCCAAGGCCCAGTAAGCTGTCCGCCCCGTGCCCGGCCCGCATCACTGCGGGCCGGGCTTTTCCCGTTTAGGAGGTGCACTTGCGTTCACTGTTCTGGCGCATCCTGGCCAGTTTCTGGCTGGCCATCACCCTGGTCGCAGGCCTGTCGATCCTGCTGGGGCACATGCTCAACCAGGACGCCTGGATCCTCAGCCGCCACCCGGGCCTGAACACCCTGGCCAGCAAGTGGACCAAGCACTATGAGCAGGAAGGCCTGGAGGCGGCCCAGCACTTTCTGGAACGACGCAAGGACCGCTACAAGATCGACGTGCAGGTGCTCGACGATAGCGGTGAGGCCGTGGTGCCCGGTACCTTCCCTCGCCGTGCGGCAGCCTTCGAAGCGCGCCAGCACAATGACCAGCGGCGCTTGCCATGGCGCCGGCTGACCGAGGAATACACCAGCCCCGACACCGGCGAAACCTACTTGCTGATCTACCGCATCCCCCACCCGGCGCTGGATGCCTGGCACCGTGAAAGCCTGCTGTGGCCACTCAGCGCCCTGGGCATTGCCTTGGTCGTGCTGACCCTGTTCAGCCTGCTGGTGACGCTGTCCATCACCCGCCCGTTAAGCCGTCTGCGCAGCGCCGTACACGATCTGGGCCAGACCACCTATCAGCAGAACAGCCTGGCACGGCTGGCAGCGCGGCGCGACGAGTTTGGCGTGCTGGCCAAGGACTTCAATAAGATGGGCGCGCGCCTGCAAAGCACCATTGGCAGCCAGCGCCAGCTGCTACGCGATGTGTCCCACGAACTGCGCTCGCCGCTGGCCAGGCTGCGTATCGCCCTGGCCCTGGCCGAGCGCGCCGAGCCTGAGCAGCGGCAAGCGCTGTGGCCACGCCTGACCCGCGAGTGCGACCGCCTGGAAGACCTGATCAGCGAAATCCTCGCCCTGGCCCGAGTGGATGCCGAACAGGCTCATGCCGAACCCGTCGACATCAATGCCTTGCTCGGCAGCGTACGCAAGGACGCCCTGCTGAGCGCGCCGGAGCAGGACGTGCGCCTGGAGGCGCAGCCGGGGTTGAGCTTGCAGGGTTGGCCAACGCTGATCGAGCGTGCCGTGGACAACCTGCTGCGCAATGCCCTGCGCTTCAACCCGGCGGGCCAGCCGGTCGAGGTCAGCGCCGCACGCGAGCAGGACCGCATCGTAATCAGCGTGCGTGACCATGGGCCTGGGGCGGCAGCGGAGCACCTGGCGCAACTGGGTGAGCCGTTCTTCCGCGCGCCGGGGCAAGAAGCACCGGGGCATGGCCTGGGCCTGGCGATTGCGCGCAAGGCCGCGGAGCGCCATGGCGGTAGCCTGGTGCTGGAGAATCATCCACAGGGTGGGTTTGTGGCCAGGCTGGAGTTGCCCCTGGCTGAAGCGACAGGCAGTTAATGGGGTGTAAAGGCACCTGGCCTCTTCGCGGGTAAACCCGCTCCTACAGGGGATGTGGATGCCGTTGTAGGGGCGGCTTCACCCGCGAAGAGGCCGGAAGCTTTGATACCTGAATCAGCCCAAGGCCAGGTTACTCACCCCAGCCACTGACGAAATCAGCCGTTTCCAGTACCGGCGCTGTCCGCGGCTCGGTCAGCGGCGTGCCGACGTACAGGTAGCCGATCAGCTCCTCGTTCTCGGCCAACCCCAACCCCTTGTGCACATGGGCATCGAAGGCCATGTCACCGGTACGCCACACCGCGCCGATCCCCTGCGCGTGCGCAGCAATCAGAATACCGTGCGCCGCACAGCCCGCCGCCAGGCGCTGCTCGGACTTGGGCACCTTGAAGTGGTCCTGCAACCTGGCCACCACCACGATCAGCAACGGCGCCCGCAGCGGCATCGCACGGGCCTTGTCCAGTGCAGCCTGGCTGGCATCGCCCTTGTGCTGCACGGCTTCGGCGAACAGCTCACCCAACTTCTCGCGGCCCTGGCCTTCGATGGTAAGAAAACGCCACGGCCGCAGCTGGCCGTGGTCCGGGGCGCGCAGGGCAGCCTGGAACAGCGCCTCGCGCTGGGCGGCATTGGGCGCCGGGTCGGTCAGGCGTGGCACGGAAACACGGTTGAGCAATGCGTCGAGAGCCTCCATCGGCTACCCTCCTGGCAGTTGAATGTGTGGCCATTCTAGCGTTTACATCACCAGACCCATAGGTAGAATGGCGCCCTTCCGTTTCGAGTCTGAGCAGATCACATGGCGTTGCCGACCTTAAGGATCATTGGTTTCATCATCGGCATCTTCCTGATTACCCTGGCCGTCGGCATGGCCGTGCCCATGGCGACCCTGGTGATCTTCGAGCGCACCGGTGACATGCCGTCGTTTCTCTGGTCGAGCCTGATCACCTTCATCGCCGGCCTGGCCCTGGTGGTGCAGGGGCGTCCGGAGCATGTCCACCTGCGCCCGCGCGACATGTACCTGCTGACCGTCAGCAGCTGGCTGGTGGTGTGCGTGTTCGCCGCGCTACCGTTCCTGCTGACCCAGCACATCAGCTACACCGACGCCTTCTTCGAAAGCATGTCAGGCATCACTGCCACTGGCGCTACCGTACTCAGCGGGCTCGATAACATGTCACCGGGCATCCTCATGTGGCGCTCGATGCTGCACTGGCTTGGCGGTATCGGCTTCATCGCCATGGCGGTGGCGATCCTGCCGCTGCTGCGCATCGGTGGCATGCGCCTGTTCCAGACCGAATCGTCCGACCGCTCGGAAAAGGTCATGCCGCGTTCGCACATGGTCGCCAAGTCGATCGTGGCGGTCTACGTCGGTTTCTCCATCCTTGGTGCGTTGGCCTTCTGGTGGGCGGGCATGAGCCCGTTCGATGCGATCAACCACGCCATGTCGGCTATCTCTACAGGTGGGTTCTCCACCTCCGACCAGTCATTGGCAAAATGGGATATCCCGGCCGTGCACTGGGTGGCGGTGGTGGTGATGATCATGGGCAGCCTGCCGTTCACCCTTTACGTAGCCACCCTGCGCGGCAACCGCAAGGCGCTGATTCGTGACCAGCAGGTACAAGGCTTGCTGGGCATGCTGGTGGTCACCTGGCTGGTACTGGGCACCTGGTACTGGTACAGCACCAACCTGCACTGGCTCGACGCCCTGCGCCACGTGGCGCTGAATGTGACCTCTGTGGTCACCACCACCGGTTTCGCCCTGGGGGACTACAGCCTGTGGGGCAACTTCTCGCTGATGCTGTTCTTCTACCTGGGCTTCGTTGGCGGCTGCTCTGGCTCGACCGCCGGCGGTATCAAGATTTTCCGCTTCCAGGTGGCCTACATCCTGCTGAAGGCCAGCCTCAACCAGCTGATTCACCCGCGCGCGGTGATCAAGCAAAAATACAACGGTCATCGCCTCGATGAAGACATCGTGCGTTCGATCCTGACGTTCTCGTTCTTCTTCGCCATCACCATTTGTGTCTTGGCGCTGCTGCTGTCGCTGCTGGGCGTGGACTGGATGACTGCGCTGACCGGTGCCGCCGGCACGGTTTCGGGTGTAGGCCCAGGCCTGGGTGAAGTGATCGGCCCGTCGGGCAACTACGCCACGCTGCCTGACGCGGCCAAATGGATTCTGGCGGCCGGCATGCTGCTGGGTCGCCTGGAAATCATCACGGTGTTGGTGTTGTGCATGCCGGCGTTCTGGCGTCACTGAGCATTTCGCCTTCCGCGCCGAGGCGGGCGCGGTACTCGCTGGGCGTGGCATCGAACCAGCGGCGGAACGCCCGATAAAAGTTGCTGGGGTCGGCAAAGCCCAGCAGGTAGGCGGTTTCCAGCAAGGTCATGCCCGGCTGGGCCAGGTATTGTTCGGCCAGTTCGCGGCGGGTGTCGTCAAGCAAGGTCTGGAAGCTGGTGCCTTCCTCCTGCAGCCGCCGTTGCAAGGTGCGCTGCGACAGGTGCAGGGCCTGGGCCAGGGTTTCGCGCTTGGGCTCACCCTGCGGCAGGATGCGGCACAACACCTGGCGTACGCGGTGGCTAACCCGGCTTTCGGAGAAGCGTGCCAGGTACTCGCCGGCAAACCGGTCGTGCAGCACCGCCATGGCCTCGTTCGCGGTCGGCAGCGGCGCCTCCATGTCGGCCCGCTCGAACACCAGCGCATCATGTGGGGCGCCGAACACCAGCGGCGAATGGAACGCCACCTTGTAAGGCTCGACATTCTTCGGCTGCGGCCCCTGCACCAGCACCCGCCGCGGCTGGACTGGCCGGCCACTGAGCCATTTGCACAGCGCCAACGCACAGGCCAGCGACGCTTCGGCGCTGTGCCGGGTTGGCGGCAGGTGGTCACCGTGCACGGTCAGAATCAGCGAATAACCCTCGGGGCCGAGGACGAAACTAAGGTCGGAGCTTTCAGCGATGATGCGCTGGTAGCGCACCAGGCGCTCGAAGCCCTCGGCCAGGGTGCGGCTGGACATCAACGCATAGCCCACCACATGGAAAGACGCCGGGCGGACCACCCGCGCCATGTTCAGGCCGATGGCCTCATTGCCCGACAGCTCCACCGCCAGCTGCCAGAGGCGGGTCATGGAGTCTTGCGGAAAACGTGCATCGGGGTCGTCGAGGGCGGCAAAGTCCAACCCCAACTGCTTGAACATGGCTCTGCAATCCAGCCCTTCCAGTTCAAGTGCCTTCACGATCCCTGATGCCCAACTGGCTGACGTTGTTCTTTCGCTCATGACAGGCTTCTTTTTTTACCAACCGCTCCTGCGGTGAACCCCAAGGATACTCATTTGGCGCCTATTGTCACTGGTAGGCCCCGTCAGTCACTCTAGACTCGAATCAGGCTCCACGCCGTGTATCTTGTCCAGAAGTATTAATCCCGGAGCACTGCCATGAACAGCACAGCGCAGTTTCGCAGTTTTGCCGAGTTCTATCCGTACTATCTGGGGGAGCACAGCAACCCCACCTGCCGCCGCCTGCACTTCGTCGGCACCAGCCTGGTGATAGCGCTGCTGGCCTACACCATTGGCAGTGGCAAATGGTTGCTGCTGCTGGCCGTGCCGGTGTTCGGCTATGGCTTTGCCTGGGTCGGGCACTTCTTTTTCGAGAAGAATCGGCCAGCGACCTTTACCTATCCGCTGTACAGCCTGGCCGGGGATTTCGTGATGTTCCGGGATATCCTGCTGGGCAAGCTCAGGCTGTAAGCGTCCGAGGCCGCTTGGCAGCACTCGGTCCCTAAGCCGGCTCGCGCAACGCCGCCACGGCCTGCGCTTCGGCCAGCCGATACAGTTCTACGCTGCCATCCCAATGCTCGATCAGAGCCGTGCACGACTCCACCCAGTCCCCGCAATTGAGGTAGTCCACCTCACCCACCTTGCGGATCTCGGCATGATGGATATGCCCGCACACCACTCCATGAAACCCACGACGGGTGCATTCATGTGCAATGGCATTCTCGAAGTCGCTGATGAAGTTCACCGCGCCTTTCACCTTGTGCTTGAGGTACGCCGACAGCGACCAGTAACCATAGCCATAGCGCGCTCGCCAGTGGTTGAGCCAGCGGTTGAGCACCAAGGTGAATTCGTAGGCGCGATCACCCAGAAACGCCAGCCAGCGGTGGTAACGGGTAATCACATCGAACTGATCGCCATGGACCACCAGCAGCCGGCGGCCATCGGCTGTCAGGTGCTCGGCCTCGTCTACCAGCTGAATGTTGCCCAGAATCAACTTCGAGTAGCGGCGCAGGAATTCGTCATGGTTGCCGGTGACGTAGATCACCTCGGTACCGCGCTTGCTCATGGTCAGCAGCCGGCGGATCACGTTGGTGTGAGCTTGCGGCCAATAGATCCCGCCGCGCAGTTTCCAGCCATCGATGATATCGCCCACCAGGTAGACGCGGTCAGCCTGGTAGCCCTTGAGGAATTGCGACAGGTGTTCGGCCTGGCAGTCGCGGGTACCCAGGTGCACGTCGGAGATCCACAGGGTACGCACGCGTTGCTTGCGCGAGGGGCGGGACAGTTCGGCATGGCTCATGGGCAGGCTCCGGCGCAGTTTGCTGGAGACTGGCAGGCGCACATGACAGCGCCATGGCAAAACAGTGACGAGTGATGGCGTGCAGGGATTGAGGCACAATGGGCGCCTGCCCTGCGAGGAAGCCCCCATGACCGCCGGCCCGATCCTCTCGCTGCGCCATTACCGCGACAGCCTGATCGCCCACAGCCACGAACACCCGCAACTGGTGTTCGGCCTGCGTGGCCGCCTGGAGTTCGAGGTCCAGGGGCATGGCGCCGGCATCGATCGCCAGGGGCTGATCGTGGTCCCGGCGGGTGCTCATCACACGTGCGCCAGCGATGCCGGCAGTGATTGCCTGGTGCTTGATGTGCCAGGGGAGCCATGGCTGCGCGAGCACCTGGGCGAGCATGCCGATGCCAGCCGCCGCCTGCTCGACCGCCCCGCCGCCGTGAGCCTGGATGAGCGCCAGCAGCAACTGGTGGACTGGCTGGCGAGCAGCCCCGTGCACGACCCGCTGATTGCCCGACAAGGCGCGGCACTGCTGTTGGCCAGCCTCAACGCCACGGCGGCAGCCAGCGTACACGCCAGCCAGCGCCTGCCCTACAGCGCCTTCGATGGGCATATCGAGCAGCATGCAGCTTACCCGCTGCAGGTAGCTGACCTGGCGCGCATCGCCGGGCTGTCCAGTGCCCGGCTGCATGCGCGCTTTACCGCGGAGTGCGGGATGACTCCGATGGACTACATTCGCCAGCGGCGTTTGCTCAAGGCGCGGCGGCTAATCGTGCAGACCGTGCTGCCGATGGGCGAAATTGCGGCGCAGGTGGGGTATAGCTCGCAAAGTGCCTTTTCAGCGGCGATGCTACGGGCGTTCGGGTGTACACCTTTGGCTTTGCGGCGAGAGTCTGGCGATAACTGACAGCAGTCTTGCGACAGAACGTGTTCGCCTGAGGCTTTAGACTTTGCCTTTACCGGCCCTTTCGCGGGTAAACCCGCTCCTACAGGATGCCCCCGCCTGAAGGTTGTGCAAAACCTGTAGGAGCGGGTTTACCCGCGAAAGGGCCGGCACTGCCTGTAGAGATCTTCATCAAGGACCCATCATGAACCACCGCACCGCCCTCGGCGCACTGCACATTGGCGCGCTGTTCTTCGGCCTTACCGGCGTCTTCGGCAAACTGGCCGCCAGCGCCAGCCCAGCGATCATTGTCTTCGGTCGCGCCGCCTTCGCCGTACTCGCCCTGGCCCTGTTCGCCAGCCTGGCCGGCCCGGGCTGGCAACGCGTGAGCCGCCAGGATACGCGCCGCCTGCTGCTCGGTGGTGTGCTGTTGGCCGGCCACTGGGTCAGCTTCTTCATCGCCGTCAAAGTGGGCGGCGTAGCCATCGCCACCCTCGGCTTCGCCAGCTTCCCGGCCTTTACGGTGATCCTCGAAAGCCTGCTGTTCCGCGAGCGTATCCACCGTAACGAAGCCGTCTTGGTCGTGCTGGTCAGCATTGGCCTGATACTGGTCACACCGGCATTCGACCTGGCCAGCGAAGCCACCGGCGGCCTGCTCTGGGCACTGCTCTCGGGCCTGCTGTTCTCGCTGCTGTCACTGACCAACCGGGCCGGCTCCGGACGTTTGCCTGCAGTGCAGGCCGCACTGTGGCAAAACCTGGTGGTGGGCCTGTGCCTGCTACCGTTCGCGGCGCCCGGCCTGGCCGACGTTGCGACCCTGGACTGGCTGTGGATCGCCCTGCTCGGCATTTTCTGCACGGGGGTGGCGCACAGCCTGTTCGTCGCCAGCCTGGCAGTGATCAAGGCGCGCACCGCTGCGGTCGTGTTCGGCATGGAGCCGGTCTACGGCATTGCCGTGGCCTGGGCAGTGTTCGCCGAAACCCCGACCGTGCGCATGCTGCTGGGCGGCGCGCTGATCATCTTCGCCATCGTGCTGTCCAGCCGTCTGGCTGCCGAGCAACCGCCCAGGCAGCGACCACTGACCGAGGGCGCCTGATCAGCGGTCGTTGTGACCAAGATCACGCTGCGGGTCGACCTGGTCGCGCACCCGCTGCTTCAGTACCTTCGCTTCGGGGAAACCGCCGTCGGCCTTGCGCTCCCAGATCTGCACGCCATTGCAGGTGATGCGGAAGATACCCCCGGTACCCGGCTCCAGCGCTACCCGGCCAAGGTCGTCGGCAAAGGTGCTGAGCAGTTCCTGAGCCAGCCAGGCCGCACGCAGCAGCCACTGGCACTGAGTGCAATAGGTGATGACGATTTCCGGCTTGTTGTCAGCCATGGTGAAACATCTCCAGGTAAGGGGCCGCTTATACTAGCGGTCTTTAGCCCACGGTTTGAGAGTCACGATGCGCCGTCTGCTGTTCTGTTTTCTGCTCGCACTCACCTCGCTTACGGCAATCGCTGCGGAACCCGCCAGGCCCAAGGTCGGCCTGGTGTTGTCTGGCGGTGCGGCCCGTGGCCTGGCCCACATCGGCGTACTCAAGGCGCTGGAGGAACAGGGTGTGCGCATCGACGCCATCGCCGGCACCAGCATGGGCGCGGTGGTCGGCGGCCTGTACGCCTCGGGCTACAGTGTCGAAGAGCTGGAAAAACTCGCGACCACCCTTGACTGGCAACAGGCACTCTCCGACGCCCCGCCGCGCAAGGATGTGCCGTTCCGGCGCAAGCAGGATGACCGGGACTTCCTGGTCAAGCAGAAGCTCAGCTTTCGCGACGACGGCAGCCTGGGCCTGCCGCTGGGTGTGATTCAGGGCCAGAACTTGTCACTGCTACTGGAAAGCAAACTGGCGCATACCGCCGACACCCGCGACTTCGACAAGCTGCCCATCCCCTTCCGCGCCGTGGCCACCGACATCGCCAGTGGCGAAAAAGTCGTGTTCCGCCGGGGTCACCTGCCCCAGGTAATCCGCGCCAGCATGTCGATCCCCGCCGTGTTCGCCCCAGTCGAACTGGACGGCCGCCTGCTGGTGGACGGCGGCATGGTCGACAACATTCCGGTGGATGTGGCCCGCGAAATGGGCGTGGACCTGGCCATCGTGGTCGACATCGGCACCCCGCTGCGCGATCGCAAGCAATTACTGACGGTGGTCGACGTGCTGAATCAGTCGATCACTTTGATGACCCGGCGCAACTCCGAAGAACAACTGGCCAGTCTGCACCGCGACGACATCCTCATCCAGCCATCGCTGACCGCCTTCGGCGTGACTGACTTCGGCCGTGCCCGCGACATGATCGACGCCGGTTACCGCGCCACTCGCCTGCTTGACCCGCGCCTGGCCGCCCTGCGCCAGCTCGAGGGCGACGCCAGCCTGGCCGTGGCCCGCTCGCCGCGCCAGCGCACGCCGGTAATCACCGCAATCCGGATCGAAAACGACTCCAAGGTCAGCGATGATGTGATCCGCTCGTACATCCGCCAGCCGATCGACGCACCGCTGGAACTGGGCCGCCTGCAGACCGACATGGGTACGCTGTATGGCCTGGACTACTTCGACAGGGTGCAGTACCGCGTGGTGCACAAGGGCAACGACAATACCCTGGTGATCAACGCCCGGGGCCGACGCGGCGGCACCGACTACCTGCGCCTGGGCCTGAACCTGTCCGATGACCTGCGCGGCGACAGCGCTTTCAACCTGGGCGCCAGCTACCGGGTCAACGGCATCAACAGCCTTGGCGCCGAATGGCTGACCCGCGGCCAGATCGGTGACCAGCAAGCGCTGTACAGTGAGTTCTACCAACCCCTGGATGTGGGCTCACGCTACTTCATTGCGCCGTACCTGGACCTGGGCTCGCAGAACATCGAAGCCACCCTGGACAACGACCCGGTCGCCGAGTATCGCCTGGAGCGCTATGGCTTTGGCCTGAACGTAGGCCGGCAGATCGGCAACAGCGGTGAAGTGCGCCTGGGCGTGGGCAAGGCCTGGGGCGAGGCCGAGGTGCGCATCGGCGACCAGGACCTGCCCAAAGTCAGTTTCAACGAAGGTTTCTACGAGCTGAAGTACTCGTTCGACACCCTCGATAACGTGTACTTCCCGCACCATGGCGAGGACATCGGCCTGACTTTGCGCAAATACGACAAGTCGCTGGACTCCGACCAGGATTACCGGCAGTGGCTGTTCACCCTGGACAAGGCCATCAGCAGCGGGCCGAACACGTTCGTACTGGGTGGGCGCTACGGGCGCACGCTGGACGACACCGAAGTGGTGACGTCAAGCTTTGTGATGGGCGGGGCGCGAGAGTTGTCAGGCTTCCGCCAGGACTCGGTATCGGGGCAGAACCTGAGCCTGCTGCGCATGGTCTATTACCGCCGGCTGACGCCACGGGCCTATGTGCCGCTGGACTTCCCGCTGTACATCGGCGGCTCGCTGGAGCGAGGGCGGGCGTGGAACAACGACAACGAATTCGACAGTGGGTACATCAATGCGGCGAGCATCTTCCTGGGGCTGGAGACGCCTCTAGGGCCGCTGAACTTCAGCTATGGCGCCAACAGTGCGCATGAGCAGGCGGTGTACCTGAACCTTGGGCACACCTTCTGAGGCTTGCACTGCACCTGCAACAATGGGGGGAGCTCAGGACTTTTCGAGATTGGCCAGGATCTTGGCATGCACGCGCATGCAGACCTGCAAGTCCGCCTCGTCCACGCCGGTAAACAGCTCTACCCGCAGCTGGTTGGCGATGGTCTCGATCTGATCGATCAACGGCTTGGCCGGCGGGCACAGCACAATCTTCTTCGCCCGCCGATCCTCCAGCACCGCCTGCCGGCGTACCAGCCCCTGCGCTTCCAGGCTGTCGAGCAGACGCGCCAGGGTCGGGCCCTCGACACCTACGCTCTGGGCCAGCTCACGCTGGGTCGGGGCGTCTTCGAAGCGCGCCAGGTGCAGCAACACCAGCCAGCGCGCCTGGGACAGGTTGAGCCCGGCCAGGCGGCGGTCCAGCTCGGCACGCCAACCTCGGGACATCTGGGCCAGTTGCATGCCAAAGCGGTGTTGGTTGTCGTTCAGGGGCATAAGGAACTCATTGAGTAGATCTAATTATTAGGCAGCTAACCATGCCCTGCCCTACGAGGCAAGGCTCGGCCATGGTTACGCGTTCGATAATCGTCAAAAAGCATGACAAAGGTCAGCAGATGGCGCTTCTGCCGTCGATCCTGCATGCGTTTACAATTCGAATTCCGCCGCCAGTGCTGCGCGCACGCAATAGAGTACGCCCTCCGGCACCCGCGCCCCGAACTGCGGGGCAATGGCCGACACCGGTGGCAGCTCACCCTCGCCATCAAGAAAGGCGTCCTGCACCTCCATCATCAGGTCTTCCGGCAAGTCGATGGCCTGGTCCAGACTCAGCTCCTGGCGGCCCAGCGCCTCGGCCAGCAGGCTATACACATTCTTCTCGCTGCAGTTGAGCTGGCCAGCGATCTGCGCCGGGGTCATGCCGGCACGGGCCAGGCTGACCAGTTCGTGGCGCAGGTCGAGCACCACTTTCGGTGCCTCGTCGGTGCCACCGCTGCTGTTCAGCACTTCGAGGAACGCCTGGCCGTAGCGCTCCAGCTTGCGCGCCCCCACACCGCTGACCTGGGCCATGTCGCTGAGGCTGACCGGCTGGCTGCGCAGCATCTCCAGCAGTGTCGAGTCGGGGAAGATGACGTAGGGTGGCACACTGTGTTCTTCGGCCAACTTGCGGCGCAGGGTACGCAGCGCCTCCCACAGATCGCGCTCTTCGGCACGCACCAGCTGGCTGGCCGGGCTGCCGCCGCTGGACGACGAGGTTTTGGCTGTGGTCTGCGGTTTGAGATCTCGGCGCAGTTGCAAGGTCACCTCGCCGCGCAGCAGCGGCCGGCAGCTGTCGGACAGGCGCAGACCGCCGTAGCCTTCCAGGTCGATATCGACCAGGCCGCGCGCCACCAGCTGACGGAACAGTGAACGCCACTCGACCTCGGCCAAGCCTTTGCCAACGCCGAATACCGACAGCTTCTCGTGGCCAAAATTGCGCACCTTTTCGGTGTCCTTGCCCAACAGCACATCGACCAGGTGGCCAACACCATAGCGCTGGCCGGTGCGGAACACCGCCGACAGCGCCTGGCGGGCCGGCTCGGTGGCGTCCCAGGTCTGGATGTTGTCGACACAGTTGTCGCAGTGCCCGCACGGTTGTTCGAGGGTTTCGTCGAAGTAGGCCAGCAGCGACTGGCGGCGGCAGCGCGTTTCTTCGCACAGCGCCAACATGGCGTCCAGCTTGTGCTGCTCGATGCGCTTGTGGCGCTCGTCGCCTTCGGAGTTCTGCAGCATCTGCTTGAGCATCACCATGTCCTGCAGCCCGTAGGCCATCCAGGCATCGGAGGGCAGGCCGTCACGGCCGGCCCGGCCGGTTTCCTGGTAGTAGGCCTCAAGCGATTTGGGCAGGTCGAGGTGAGCAACGAAGCGCACGTTGGGCTTGTCGATACCCATGCCGAAAGCAATGGTAGCGACCATGATCAGCCCTTCCTCGTTGAGAAAGCGGTGCTGGTTGGCCGCACGTGTCTCGGCGGCCAGGCCGGCGTGATACGGCAGCGCAGGGAACCCCTGACTGCAGAGGAAGGCGGCGGTTTCGTCGACCTTCTTGCGCGACAGGCAGTAGACGATGCCAGCGTTGCCACGACGCTCGCCGAGAAAGGCCATCAACTGCTTGCGCGGTGCCTCCTTGGGCACGATGCGGTAGAAGATGTTGGGCCGGTCGAAACTCGACAGGAAGCGCTCGGCGCCCTGCAGGTGCAGGCGCTGAACGATCTCCTCGCGGGTTCGCATGTCGGCCGTAGCGGTAAGCGCAATGCGCGGCACATGCGGAAACAGTTCGGCCAGCTGACCCAGCTGCAGGTACTCGGGGCGGAAATCGTGACCCCATTGCGAAACGCAGTGGGCCTCGTCAATGGCGAACAGCGAGATGTCCAGATCGCGCAGGAAGTCGAGCATGCGCGGCTGCACCAGGCGTTCCGGCGCCAGGTACAGCATCTTGACTTCACCACGGCGCAGGCGCCCGGCCAGTTCACGCTGCTGCTCCGCCGTCAGGGTAGAGTTCAGGGCGGCCGCAGACACACCCAGCTCGTCAAGGGTGGCGACCTGGTCGTCCATCAGCGCGATCAGTGGCGATACCACCACTGTCAAGCCCGGGCGCAGCAGCCCCGGCACCTGGAAACACAGCGATTTGCCGCCACCGGTGGGCATCAGTACCAAGGCATCGCCGCCATTGGCCACGCATTCGATGATCGCTGCCTGGCGCCCACGGAAACTGTCGTAGCCGAAGATGTCCTTGAGAACGCGCTGAGCCTGTTCGAGCATGTGCAACTCCAAATCGCCGTACCATCCTGGATAAAGGCTGGACGAAAAACCCGCCCCGCACACGCCAAATGCGTAAGCGGTTTTTGCCAGGCAGCCGTTAAAACCTGCCCCTGGATGAAAAATCGCGGAGTATACCGCAGCACCGCGCTGCACATGCACCGCGGCGATAGACGTTCCCTTTGCCCCGCTGCCGCTGCAAGGTGCTAGAATTCGTTATCGTTTATTCCCCAAGGTAGCCCTGTAATGTCCTTCGCCGAGCAACTGACCCGCCTGCAAGCCTTCCTCGACGCCGACGAGCTGCACGAAGAAGCGCTGGACTATGTCGCCGCACACGGCTACCTCACCGCTCTTTCGATCAACGCCGAGGACGTGCCCGAGCGCGAGTGGATCGACGCC
The DNA here is from genome assembly GCF_043106005.1 of Pseudomonas sp. GLN_2. Taxonomy (NCBI): domain Bacteria; kingdom Pseudomonadati; phylum Pseudomonadota; class Gammaproteobacteria; order Pseudomonadales; family Pseudomonadaceae; genus Pseudomonas; species Pseudomonas sp. GLN_2. Next base: position 142,674 of record NZ_JBICMC010000007.1, read on the forward strand.
CTGTTCGCCGAGGAGCCGCACTACGCCAGCGAAGCCCAGCGCACCGAGATCGAGGCCACCCTGGTGGCGCTCAAGGCGCACATTGCCCGCCAGCTGGCAAGCGACGAAGAATTCGACCTGCCCTGCGACCTCGACCTGACCGATGAGCCGGACGATTCCGACCTGCGCGGCTGGTGCATCGGTTTCATGGAAGGCGTGTTCCTGCGGGAAGAGGCGTGGTTCGAAAACGCCGAGGAAGAAGTCAGCGAGATGCTGCTGCCGATCATGGTGGGTTCGGGCTTGTTCGACGAGCAACCAGAGTTCGCCGATATCGCCAGCAACGCCAACCTGCAGGATGACATGATCGTGCAGATCCCCGAGGCATTGAGCGCACTGTTCCTGCTGCTGCACGCCCCTGACGAAAAACCGGCGCTGCTCAAGCCACGCCACCACTGAGCAAGCTGTGCGCTACCTGCTGCTGGCCACTGGCTGGCTCAGCGTCGCGCTGGGGGTGCTGGGGATATTCCTGCCGGTATTGCCCACCACCCCATTCCTGCTTTTGGCGGCGGCCTGCTTTGCCCGCAGCTCGCCGCGCTTCCATCACTGGCTGGTCCATCATCCCAAGCTGGGGCCATGGATCCGTGACTACCTCAGTGGTCAAGGCATCCCCCTCAAGGGCAAGGTCTACGCCATCGGCCTGATGTGGGCCAGCATTGGCCTGTCGTGCTATCTGGTGCCGCTATTCTGGGCGCGCACCTTCATGTTGACCAGTGCCGTATTGGTCACCTTGTACATTCTCAGCCTGAAAACCCTGCACAAGCCAAGGTGACAATATTTTGTCGCCAAATATCGCTTTCGCCTAATCGACACCCTCTTTATCCGAATTAGTTCTGGAACTGCGTATAGCCCTTGTATCCATTGGTTTTCAAGGCATTCTTCGCGTTCATTCCGTGCGCTTGAATGCACACTTATTAGACAATAAAGATCTTATATGGCAATTTGATATGAATAAATCTTCTTATCTATCGCGTTGAATGTACTTAGCTGTGTTGTTAAAAACCTGCAACACTATACGCGATAAGTTTATCGTCATTTTTTTGGCGAACAGCAGGATCAATTCCAGGATCAGGGAGATGTACCATGCGCGTTTTGAACCCCATCACCAGTGCTTTACTGTTGGCCCTGGCGAGTGCCAACGTACAGGCGATGTCGATTACCGAGGCTGTCCAAAGCGCCGTGGACTACCACCCACAAGTCAGCTCCAACCGTAACAGCAAGCTGTCGGCCGATGAAGACGTGAAGTTCGCGCGTGGTGGCTACTACCCTTCCGTGGACCTGGTTGCCGGTTACGGCCGCCAGCGCTCGGACAACGCCACTACCCGCGCCGAGGGAAACCACAACAAGGAAACCCTCAACTACACCCAGTCCGAACTGCGCCTGCGGCAGATGATCTTCGACGGCTTCAACACCTCGAATGAAGTAGGCCGCACCGAGGCGGTCTCTACCTCCCGCGCCTATTACACCCAGGCCGTTGCCCAGGATGTCGCCCTGCGTGCAGTCGAGGTCTACCTGGAAGTGCTCAAACGCCGTGAACTGGTGACCCTGGCCAAGAACAACCTGCAAGCTCACCTGCGCGTCAACGACCAGATTGGCCTGCGCAACGAGCGCGGCGTCGGCAGCACCGCCGACCTCGACCAGTCCCGCGCACGTCGCGCCCTGGCGGAAAACAACCTGGACACCGCCGAAGTCGACCTGGCCGATGCCGAGGCCAACTTCTTCAGCGTGATCGGCCGTGCCCCGGACGAGCTGGAAAGCCCGCAAAGCATCAAGGGCGAGGTGCCTGGCACCCTCGACGAAGCCCGCGATGGCATGCGTCAGAACAACCCGTACATCAAGTCTGCCCAGGCTGACGTCAACGCCGCCGAGAAGCAGTACGAAGTGGGCAAGTCGACCTTCTACCCACGCTTCGACGCCATTCTGGCAACCGGTGCCAACAACAACACCGGTGGCGAGAAAGGCCACAACAACAACGACTGGCAAGCTGGCGTGGAGATGAACTACAACCTGTTCCGCGGTGGCAGCGACAAGGCTCGCCTGCAGTCCGACGCGCACAAGATCAACCAGGCACTGGACATTCGCAACAACGCCCTGCGTGAGTTGACCGAAAACCTGAGCCTGGCGTGGAACGCCATGAACAACGCCAGCAAGCAGCTGCCAACCGCGCGTGAATACGCCGAGACCACCAAACGTGTGCGCGCGGCCTACCAGGACCAGTTCGGCCTGGGCCAGCGCACCCTGCTGGACGTCCTCGACAGTGAGAACGAGCTGTACAACGCAGACCGCCGCTACACCGAGGTGCGTTATACCGAAGAGTTCTCGCGCTACCGCGTACTGGCGACCATGGGTGAATTGCTGAGCAAACAGCATATTTCGTTGCCACCAGAGGCGCTGGCGACCACCGAAGTCCGCACCGAGGCGCGTCTGCCTGAGATGCGTTGAGCGGGCTTTAGGTAGCGGGGCTGCTTTGTGCTGCGAATGGGCTGCAAAGCAGCCCCCAACCCTCATTCGCGGCCATGATTACGCTGAAAAGTCTCTACGCCCATGGCCCTGATCTGCCCCTCGATCAACGCCTCGAACGGCGCCAGCAGTGCATCGAAGCAGGCCGGTTGCTCCAGCGTGTTCAATGCCCCGACCACCGCCTCGATCGTCGACAATGCACCCGCCTCCGGCGCTTTGCGCAACCGATAGCGTGAAGCGGCCAACTGCCCCAGCGTCACCCGAGGCAGCCCCCCCAGCAACGGGTTCAGGTACAGCAGCTTGCGCGCCTTGCGCCAGGTACCGTCGGGTACGATCAGCAGCAAAGGTTTGTCGCCCGCCTCGCCATAAGCTGTGAGCACCTGGGCGTCATCACCCGGGAACAGCAGCACCGGGTGGTATCCGGGGGTGGCGAGCAGGTCATGCAGGTCATCGAACACCTCTCCAATCCGCAACTCGGCATTGTTCAGGCCAAGGGCAGCCAGGCGCGCCGTGTTCAGGGCATGGGCAGTTTCACTGGGGTGCTGCAGCAGGATCACACGGGTGCGGCTGTCGAGCGCGGGGATCAGTGGGCATAGGCAATGGTCGAGCGGGCGCTGGCAGCGCTCGCAGCGGGGTCTGGGCATGGCGGTCTCCTTGGCGGGGACAGTTTGCCACATAACCGGGGCCCGCTTTGCGGGCCCCGCGATTTCAACGGTTGAACCTTTCCGCCAGGCTATGCAGGTACTCCGCCATGCGCTCGAGGTCCTGGCTGATTTCCGCGCCTTGCCTGGCTTGCCCGGCACTCTGGTCGCACAGTTGGGCAATCCTCACGATCTGCTGGTTGATGTCTTCAGCCACATGGCTCTGTTGCTCCGATGCCGTGGCCATCTGCTGGCTCATGCCGGTGATGCGGCTGACCGCCACGGCAATCCCGCTCAGCGCCGCCTGCACCGCCTCGACACTGTGCACACTGTCCCGGGAAATCTGCTCGCCCCGGCTGGCAGTGCTCACCGCTCGCTCCGCCCCGGCCCTCAACGAGGCAATGATATGGTGGATCTCTTCGGTCGACGCGCGGGTACGCTGCGCCAATGACCGCACCTCATCAGCCACCACGGCGAACCCCCGCCCTTGCTCACCGGCGCGCGCCGCTTCAATGGCGGCGTTAAGCGCCAGCAGGTTGGTCTGCTCGGCAATCGAAGTGATCACGTCGACCACGCTGCCAATCGACTGGGTCTGCTCGGCCAAGGCGTTGACCGCCTGACCAATGTCATTGACCGCGTCGCTCATGCTGCCCATGGCTTGCAGGCTCTTCAGGGCCAGCTCGCTGCCCTGCTGCGCCAGTTGGTCGGCATCACCTGCCGCGTGTGCCGTGCTCTGCACGTTGTGGGTGACCTGCTGGATGGTTGCCGCCATCTGCGCGATCGCCGTGGCGGACTGGTCGGTCTCGCTGCGCTGCCGGTCGAGCATCTGCGCCTGGGCATCGGACAGGTCGGAAGACTGCGCCGCCCGCGACTTTACCCCGACACCGGCATCCACCAGCCGGGTCAGGGCCGTTTGCAGGCGGGCCTCTTCGCTGATGATGGCCAGGTCGAGCTGGCCCTGCAGGCCTGGGTTGTCGCTGTAGGTCAGCGCCACCAACGGACTGGTAAAGGCCTTGGGATGCTCAGCCAAGGTGCGGCGAATGGCCTGGTTCTGCCGGTGCTCGACCCAGTACCAAGCCAGCAGCAGACTTGCCATCAGCACCGCGAGCGCCGCATAGGGGGGCAGCCAAAGGTAACCCGCCGCCGACAGCAGGCCTGCGCCGATCAGTGGCCAGCCATGGCCCAGGCCGTGCCCCAGGCGAGCAGCCCACGGCACTGGGCCGCGACCATCACGCAAACGCGCATACAGTGCCTCGGCACGGCGGATCTGCTCACGCGTGGGCACCGAGCGCACCGACTCGTAGCCACTGATCCGGCCTTGTTCGTATATCGCCGTGACATAGGCGCTTACCCAATAGTAATCGCCGTTCTTCGCCCGGTTCTTGACGATGCCCATCCAGGGTTTGCCCTGCTTGATGGTCTCCCACATGTGGCCAAACACCGCAGGCGGCATGTCCGGGTGGCGCACCAGGTTGTGCGGTTGGCCGACCAGCTCGTCATAGGTAAAGCCGCTGATTGCCACGAAGGCGTCGTTGCAGTAGGTGATGCGGCTGCCGAGGTCAGTCGTGGAAATAAGGCGTTGATCGCCGGGGAAGGTTCTTTCGTGCTCAGTGACGGGCAAATTCATGCGCATCTTGGGCGATCCTTGCAGGATGAAATAAGGGGAAATCATCAGCGCAAGTTGATATGTAGCAGAGCGCTATCAGGTTAGCGGCCAGCGTTTAGCGGAATTTAACCCGCTCCCGACGGAATGCATGAATGCGTCGCATCTCAGCCCACGTTGAGCTGGCTTTTCAGCAGGTCACGGAAGGTCTGGATCAGCGGTTCGCGGCTGCGCCCGCGGCGAATGATCAGCGAGAACGGGGCCTGGTAACCAAAGGTCGACGGCGACAGTACACGCAAGTCACCTTTGTCGACCCAGGCCTGGGCGTAGTGTTCAGGCAAGTAGCCGATATAAGCCCCGGAAAGGATCAGGATCAGCTGCGCCTCCATGCTTTCAACCGTCGCCGCACTGTGCTTGAAGCCATGCCGGGCCAGTTCGGCCTGGCTCCAATAACCACGGCCGACCATGCGCTGCTGGGTCACCACCTGCTCGGGAATGCGCCGCTCGGCATACAACGGGTGGCGGCTGCTGCAGTACAGCCAGTGCTGTTCGCGGTACAACGGCTGGTAGAGCAAGCCGCTCATCCGCGAAGAAAACGCACCGATGGCCAAGTCCAGGCGGTTGTCCTGCACACCCAGTTGCAGCTCGTAGGGGCTGGACACCGACAGGTGCAGGTGCACCGCCGGGTGCTCCTGGCTGTAGGCACCGATGGCTTCGGCCAGCGGCAAGGCGCGGTCACCGACCGTGGAGTCGATCACGCCAAGGTTGAGGGTGCCACGCAGTTCGCCCTTGAGGGCGGCGGCATACTGCTCGAAACCGTCCAGCTCGGCCAGCAGGCGCAGGGTTTCCTGATGGAACAGCTCGCCCTTGCTGGTCAGGCTGAAGCCACCCCGACCCCGGTGGCACAGCACGATACCCAAGGCGCCCTCCAGCTGGCTCATGTAGGTACTGATGGCCGAGGTCGACAGGTTCAGCTCGCGCTGGGCGTTGGCAAAGCCCTGGTGGCGCACCACGCTGATGAAGATGCGCAGCAGTTTCAGGTCGGGCAAGGTCGAGGCCATGGTGCAACGGTTCCACAAGGGTATGTGCGCGCAGTTTAACTGCTCTACCCGCCTTTAGTTCAGAAAATCCTGAACTAAGTATTTGTCGGTAGCGATTCTTCCCGGGTACTCCCTTGAGCAGACTTGGCCGAAATGTCCCTGCCCGCCGGCAAACCACACGTGAATGGCGCGCGGCGGCACAGGTTCGAACAAACACAACAATCGACCGACTGATGAGGCCCATCGTGGACAAGACTCTCCACCAACCACTGGGCGGCAACGAAATGCCGCGTTTCGGCGGCATCGCCACCATGCTCCGCCTCCCCCACCTGCAAAGCGCCGAAGGCCTGGATGCCGCCTTCATTGGCGTACCGCTGGATATCGGTACCTCGCTACGCTCCGGCACCCGCTTCGGCCCGCGGCAGATCCGCGCCGAATCGGTGATGATCCGCCCGTACAACATGGCGACCGGTGCCGCCCCGTTCGACTCGCTGTCGGTCGCCGATATCGGTGATGTGGCAATCAACACCTTCAATCTGCTGGACGCCGTGCGCATCATCGAAGAAGCGTATGACGAGATCGTCGAGCACAACGTCATCCCCATGACCCTGGGGGGCGATCACACCATCACCCTGCCGATCCTGCGTGCGCTGCACAAGAAACACGGCAAGATCGGCCTGGTACACATTGATGCCCACGCCGACGTCAACGACCACATGTTCGGCGAGAAGATCGCCCACGGCACCACCTTCCGCCGCGCCGTGGAAGAAGGCCTGCTCGACTGCGACCGCGTGGTGCAGATCGGCCTGCGCGCCCAGGGCTACACCGCCGACGACTTCAACTGGAGCCGTCGCCAGGGCTTCCGCGTGGTCCAGGCCGAAGAGTGCTGGCACAAGTCACTGGAGCCACTGATGGCTGAAGTGCGGGAAAAAGTCGGCGGTGGCCCGGTTTACCTGTCTTTCGACATCGATGGCATCGACCCGGCCTGGGCGCCCGGTACCGGCACCCCGGAAATCGGCGGCTTGACCACTATCCAGGCGATGGAGATCATTCGCGGCTGCCACGGCCTGGACCTGATCGGCTGTGACCTTGTCGAAGTCTCCCCGCCTTACGACACCACCGGCAACACCTCGCTGCTCGGTGCCAACCTGCTGTTCGAGATGCTCTGCGTGCTACCTGGCGTGGTGCGTCGCTAATACCGCTCTACCCCGGCAGGAGCCATGAGGGAGGGCCACTGAGGCCCGCCAACACAAGAAAAGACCGCCGGGCGCCGTGCAAACGCCCGCGCGGTCGATCTCGCCATAATAAAGATAATCGGGAGACCCCCAATGGCCTTGGACATCATTGTTGTAATGATCTACACAGCGGGCATGCTCGGGCTTGGCTGGTATGGCATGCGCCGCGCGAAAACCCATGAAGACTACCTGGTAGCCGGGCGCAACCTCGGCCCGGTGCTGTACATGGGCACCATGGCCACCACCGTACTCGGTGGCGCTTCCACCGTCGGCACCGTGCGCCTGGGCTACGTCCACGGCATTTCCGGCTTCTGGCTGTGCGCAGCCCTGGGCCTGGGCATCATCGCCATCAACCTGTTCCTCGCCAAACCGCTGCTGCGCCTGCGCATCTTCACCGTGACCCAGGTACTGGAACAGCGCTACAACCCGACCGCACGCCAGGCCAGCGCCGTCATCATGCTGGCTTACGCGCTGATGATCGGGGTCACCTCGACCCTGGCCATGGCCACCGTCCTGCAGGTGCTGCTGGACCTGCCGTTCTGGGCTTCGCTGATGCTCGGCGGCGGCGTGGTAGTGCTGTACTCGACCATCGGCGGCATGTGGTCGCTGACCCTGACCGATATCGTCCAGTTCGTGATCAAGACCGTCGGCCTGATGTTCATCCTGCTGCCAGTGTGCCTGTACAAGGCCGGTGGTTGGGACACCCTGGTGGCCAAACTGCCAGCGGCCAGCTTCCAGCTGACTACCATTGGCTGGGACACCATCATCACTTACTTCCTGATCTACTTCTTCGGCATCCTCATCGGCCAGGACATCTGGCAGCGAGTGTTCACCGCCCGTGACGAAAAGGTCTGTCAGCGAGCCGGCACCACCGCCGGTGTGTATTGCGTGCTGTATGGCCTGGCCTGCGCTGCGATCGGCATGGCTGCGCATGTGCTGATGCCCGACCTGGCGAACCCGAACAACGCCTTTGCCGAGATGATCAAGACCACCCTGCCCGATGGCATCCGTGGCCTGCTGATGGCCGCGGCCCTGGCGGCCATGATGTCCACCGCCAGCGCCGGTCTGCTGGCTGCCTCGACCACCGTGACCGAAGACCTGCTGCCCAAGCTGCGTGGCGGCAAGCAGTCGAGCCTGGGTACCAGCCGCCTGTTCACCCTGCTCACCGGCCTGGTGGTGCTGGGCATCGCGCTGATGGTGAATGATGTGATCAACGCCCTGACCCTGGCTTACAACCTGCTGGTCGGCGGCATGCTGATCCCGCTGATCGGGGCGATCTTCTGGAAGCGTGCAACCACCGCAGGCGCGATTGCCAGCATGTCGCTGGGCTTTGCCACCGCCCTGCTGTTCATGTTCCTGGACGGGCTGGAGGCCAATACGCCGATCTACTATAGCCTGGCAGTAGGGCTGGTGAGCTTTGTGGGCGTGAGCCTGGTGTCGCGCAAGTCGGTGGCGGCGGTGAAGCTGGCCTGACTGCTGTACCGGCCCTTTCGTTTGTAGCGGGCTTGCACGCGCGAAAGGGCCAGTACACGCAATAGACAATCAGCAGACACAAAAAGGCCGCTGCACCCACTCGGGTGAAGCGGCCTTTGTCGTTAATCAGCGCCGACGCGGTTGACGTTTGCGCTGCTCTTCATCAGTCGGGATCGGCACCGGCTGCAAGGGTGGTGGAATCAGCCCCAAGGCGACGGCCAGGTCGTGGAGCCAGTTTGACAGTGGTTTATTCATAATGCCCCCTTGACGGGTCAGCCTCACGGCAAATCAATCCTGCAATGTTTCATACAGATCATAGCCCTATGTCCTGTATTACGCATGCCTCTGTTCCTACAGATAAGGGCGATTTTGACTCGGATCAAGCCGTGGCGGCGCATTCCGACGACTGGTTAATCGTTTCGCTTTGTTGCAGGTCGATCCATGCCTGCAGATTGGCCCCACGCATACCCTGGCGCCACATCAGCCAGGTGACCGTCTGATCGAAAGGTGCCTGCAGCGGGTGCACCCTCACCCGGTCACGTCCAGGCAGGCTGTCGAGCATCGACTGGGCCATCATCGCCACACCCGCACCCGCGATCACACAGGCCAGCATGCTCTGGTACGACTCGATCTCCATCACCCGCCCCATCGGCGTATGGGCATGGGCATACCAGGCCTCCAGGCGCATGCGGTACGAGCAGCCCTGGCGGAAGGTGAACACCGCCTTGCCCGCCACGTCCTTGGCGGTGAGGACCGTCGGGTGCTCGGGGCTGGTGATCAGTATCAGTTGCTCATCGCACAGCGGCACGCCATCCAGCCCGGCAAGGCTCGGTGGCCCGTCCACAAGAGCAGCATCCAGGGTGTGGTTCAACAGCCCTTCAAGCAACTCGCCGCTGGGTGCAGCACGCACTTGCAGGTTCACCTGCGGGTAAGCCTGGTGATAGCGCGCCAGCAACGCCGGCAAGTGGGTCGCCGCCGTGCTGTACATGGTCCCCAGCACGAAGTCCCCAGCCGGCTGACCGCCACGCACGGCGCCCAGCGCTTCATCGCGCAAGGCGGACATACGGTTGGCATAGTCCAGCAGCACCTTGCCTGCTGGCGACAGTTGCAGGCGCTGACGTTCGCGCAGGAACAGTTCGACGCCCAGCTGCTCCTCGAGTTGGCGCAGGCGCGTGGAAAGGTTTGATGGCACCCGGTGCAGGCGCTCTGCGGCACGGGTAACCGAGCCTTCCTCGGCCACGGCCTGGAAGATACGCAGTTGGCTGAACTCCACAGCATTCTCCAAAACAGAACAACTTGATCATCATTATTCAATTTTATTGAAAATAAAAGCACCCTAACCTGCCAGCCATCATTTATATCCGCGCAGGAGACCTGTCATGTCGCCACTCATTCAACTGCTCGCCAGCGCCGTGGCGCTGATGATGGCCATGGGCATCGGTCGTTTCGCCCTCACCCCGCAACTGCCACAACTGATTGCCGAAGGCCAGTTCGACCTGACAGTCGCCGGGCTGGTCGCGGCGGCCAATTACCTGGGCTATTTCGTGGGTGCGGTGGACGCCATGTTCGCCCGCTCGCCAGGCCAGGTACGGCTGCGCCTGCACGGGGGGTTGTGGCTGTGTGTGCTGCTGACCCTGGCCTCCTGGGCTGCCAACGGCTTTTGGGGCCACCTGCTGCTGCGCTTCGGCACAGGCGTGGCCAGCGCCTGGGTGCTGGTGATGATCACCAGCCTCAGCCAGCAAGTAGCCACTGCCCACAACCGCCAGCGCCTGGGAGCGCTGGTTTTCGCCGGACCCGGCCTGGGTATTGCCGTGACCGGGCTACTGGCACTGGCCGCGCATGTGCAGGGGTTGGGCTCGGCTGCACTGTGGCTGATCTATGCCGTGGCTGCCTTGGTGATGCTGCTGGCCGTGCGGCCGTGGTTGCCACGGGCACTGCAAGCGGCACCGGCTCAGCCGCCAGTGCGACAAGGCCCGACGCGCAGTGTCGGCACTGGCCGCCTGGGGTTGGTGTATGGCCTGTATGGCATGGGCTACATCCTGCCGGCCACCTTTCTGTCACAGATGGCCAATCAGCAGTTTCGCGGGCAGTGGCTGGCTGACCTGTTCTGGCCGGCGTTTGGCCTGGCGGCGGCGCTGGGTGTTTTGCTGGTGAGCGTGCGCCGTGGTGGCCGCACCTCGACCTGGTTGACCACCACCCTGTGGTTGCAAGGGCTGGGTGTGCTGGCCTGCCTGATGGGTGGGGGTGTCGGGCTGGCGCTGGGTGTTGCGCTGTGTGGCGGGCCGTTCCTGGCCTGCATGCAACTGGTCATGCAACGCTCGCGCGAGTTGGCGCCACAGGCCACACAGCGCAATGCCGGGCTGCTGACCGCGTGCTTTGCCTTGGGGCAGTTGAGTGGGCCGCTGCTGGCGGCGCTCAGCAGCCATTACAGTGGCGGGCTGCAACCGGCATTGATGCTGGCGGCGGGCGGGTTGGCGGTGGCGGGCGTGCTGGTCCAGTTGCCGGGTAACGCACAGCAGGGAAGCGCCTGTCAGGCCAAGGCTGCATCCTGAGTCGATGTAGCCTGTTCCGGCCGCCCGCGAAGGGGCCGGTACAGGCTATCCATCACCCTACCAACCGCCGCAATTGTTGTTTCACCCAAGGCTCGGCACTTACCAGGATCACACCCAGCAATACCATCAACGCGCCCACCACGAAATTCGCACTGAGCGGCTCATCCAGCAGCAAAACGCCAAAGGTCACCCCAAACAACGGGGTAATGAAGGAAAACACCGCGAGGTTCGACGCCAGGTATTTGCGCAGCAACCAGAACCAGGTGAGGTAGCTGATGAACGACACCACAATCCCCTGGAACAATACACTGCCCATCGCCAGCGGCGTCAGCGACACCGCGCCGATCTGCCCGCTGAGCAGGGCGATCAGCAACAGCCCGGCAAAACCGACCGCCAGCTGATAGAACAGGGTCAAGGTCGCCGGCGCCTCCGATAGCCGTGAACAACGCACCACCACCGTGGTCGCGCCCCAGGCCAGCCCGGCGATCACGCCAAAGGCATCACCCAGCAAGGTGCGGCCGTCCATGTGCTCGAACGACGTGCCACCGGCAAAGGCCATGGCAATGCCGCCGAAGGCCAGCAGAATGCCCAGCCACTGCAGCAGCCGCAAGCGTTCACTGGGTAGACGAAAATGCAGGCCCAAGGCGGTAAATACCGGCGCGGTATAGAGGAACACCGACATGTGCGCCGCCGAGGTCAGTTTCAGCCCTTCGGCAATGAACAGAAACTCCACCCCGAACAGCCCGCCCGCCACCAGCCCTGCGCGCCAGGTGCTACCCACCTGCTCCCAGCCACCCCGCCAGCACAGCATCAGGCCTACCAGCACAGCGGCAATGCCATTGCGCAGTGCTGCCTGCATCACCGGCGCGATGTCGACGGCAGCGGTCTTGATCAATACCTGCTGGCAGCCCCAGATCAGGCAAAGGCCCAGCATTACCTGGAAGGCAAAGGCGTCAGGGTTCTTGCGGACCGCGCTCATAAGCGGGCCTCTGGGGTAATCGTAGGCATGGGCAAGGCTCGGCAGCGTTCAGAAGCTACCGATTATCGGGTTTTGAACGCTGCACTTGCCAGCCTTAAAACGACCTCAAGCAATCTGTGCCTTCGCAGATACCTGTTCGAACGTCGTTTCGTCCAGCGCATCCTCCTGCTCATCCAGCACCTGGCGCGGGTGCTCGAAGCCGGGGATGCTGCTGTCGATCAGGCTCATCAAGCGCGAGCCGCGTTCGGTCAGGACGAAGTTTTCGCCATTGCCGCCGTCCTCTTCAGGCCGGCATTCAATGAATCCGCGCTCAAATAGCAGCTTTTCATACTCGCATGCACGGGTTTTCAGGTGATCCACGTCACCCACTGGCTCACCCTTGGCGGCCAGTGCAGCAGCATGCTGCTCGGCATAAGGGCGGGGCGTGAAGCTGTGACCGGCGCCGTTCTGCACTTCGTGCAGCAAGCGTTCGATCAGGTCCCAGTCGTAGGCGATGCTCATGGCTACGGGCTCCTGCTGTGGACGAAAGGGGTACACAGATTGGGACCTGCCAGGGTTGCCAAGCGTTCAGAAGCGCTTAGCGCTGGCGTTGTTGCGCTTGCATGTACTGGCGCAGCAACTGATTGATGCGGGTCTGGTAGCCGCTGCCCTGCTCCTTGAACCAGGCGAGGACATCTGAGTCCAGTCGAATGGTCACCGTCTGCTTGGCGGGAACGCGCAGCTCGGCCTGGCGGAAAAAGTCCTGGTCCAGTTCAGGGATATCTGATGTGTCGATATCCTTGTCGTCCTGTCGGGCCAGGCGGCTCCAGTCAGTTCTCGATGATTTGGTCATAGTACCTGGCCTCCCGTTTGGTGGCTTTTCTTGCAGAAATGATGCGTATCACCTCACCCCGCCTCTCCGTGTACACGACGACACCTATCAGCGCCTTTAGCCATCCCAGGCTGACCCAACGTTCTTCAGCACATTCCACATCCTCATCACGCCGGATCAGCATGGGATGGTTGAACATGTCAGGAACGTCGGCAAAGTCGATGCCGTGCTTGCGGATATTGCTCTGGTTTTTCCCTTCGTCCCATTCAAAGAACATGGGACGACCTGTATTTACAGCTGTACATACAATACCCCCTCTTTTCCTTCGAGACTAGAGCGATGTAGCGTGCTGCTCAACGGCGCTGGAGGGATACGGGAGCGTTTCAGAAACGGACTACCACCACCAAAGAAATCTTCCATCGGTCGCAAGCCCTGAACTTCCCTGCCCCCACAGCCCTCCACCGGGCATCACCACCGCCGGAGGTTGGAAGGATGAAACCGCTACTGCCCATAGCCTGTGCCGCTGCCCTGCTTTGCGCCCTGCCCGCTTGGGCCTGCACACCTGAAGAAGCAACACAGAAACGTGAGGAGCTGGCCGGGCTGGTTACTCAGTTGACCGAGCAGAACCCGCAAAAGGCCAAGGAGATCAATGATGAGCTTCAGGGGATGGATCTGGGGACGGCGAGCAAGGACTTGCCCGACAAGTGTCAGCTGATCGACCAGCGGATCAAGGAGTTGAAGCAGGCAGAGAAAAAGGCGGAGTGAACGTTCATCGCCTGCGCAAGCCCTTCGCAGATGCGAACTTGCGTCGCTTCTGCAAAGGGCCCTGCGTGAGTCTTATTCAGCAGCAGGCTTGCGCTTCTTCAGCGGTGCCAGGCCATCTGCACTGGCCAGAGGCGCGTTGGCCTTCGGCTTGGCAGTAGGCTTGCGCTTGGCGGCAGCTTTCTTGTCGCCGGTCTTCTTCTCGACCTTTTTCTTCTTGCTACCGGCCGCCTTGCCCGAGGCCTTGACCTTCTTCGGCCCGTTGTAGGTGCCCTTCACTTCCTTGATGACCCGGCGCTCGAACTGCTGCTTGAGGTAGCGCTCGATGCTCGACATCAGGTTCCAGTCGTTGTGGGTGATCAGCGAGATCGCCAGGCCTTCGCCACCGGCACGGCCGGTGCGGCCCACACGGTGGACGTACTCGTCACCGCTGCGTGGCATGTCGAAGTTGATCACCAGGTCCAGGCCGTCGATATCCAGGCCACGGGCTGCCACGTCGGTCGCCACCAGCACTTTGGAGCTGCCCTGCTTGAAGCGCTCGATGGCCAGCTTGCGGTCCTTCTGGTCCTTTTCGCCATGCAGCACGAAGGCCTTCACGTCCTTGGCCACCAGGTGACCGTAGATGCGGTCGGCCATGGCGCGGGTGTTGGTGAAGATGATCGCCTTGTCGAAGGTTTCGTTGGCCAGCAACCACTGCGCGATCTGCTCTTTATGCTGGTCGTGGTCGGCGGTGATGATCTGCTGGCGGGTGCCTTCAGCCAGTTGCGAGACACTGTTGAGCATCAGGTGTTCAGGGTCTTTCAGGACCTTGCCGATGATGTCGCGCAGGGCCGCGCCACCGGTGGTAGCCGAGAACAGCAAGGTCTGCTCGCGGTTTTCGCACTCTTTGCACAGGCGCTCCATGTCTTCGGCAAAGCCCATGTCGAGCATGCGGTCGGCTTCGTCCAGGATCAGGACCTGCACGTGGGACAGGTCGAGGTTGCCGGCATTGAGCTGCTCGAGCAGGCGACCTGGGGTGCCGATCAGCACGTCGGGCACCTTGCGCAGCATGGCAGCCTGTTCCTTGAAGTCTTCGCCGCCAGTCACCAGGCCCGACTTGATGTAGGTGAACTGCGAGAACAGCTGCACCTGCTTGAGGGTTTGCTGGGCCAGTTCACGGGTCGGCAGCAGGATCAACGCGCGAATCTCGACACGCGGACCGCTGAGGTCGACCAGACGGTTGAGCAGTGGCAGTACGAAGGCCGCCGTCTTGCCGCTGCCGGTCTGCGCAGTCACACGCAGATCCCGCCCTTGCAGGGCCAGGGGGATGGCCGCGGCCTGCACCGGGGTTGGCTCGACAAATTTAAGCTCGGCCACGGCTTTAAGCAGGCGTTCATGCAGGGCGAATTGGGAGAACACGGAGGTAACCTCAGACAAGTGCGGGAAATTCAGTTGCATAGGGTAACGTTTTCTGCAGCCTTAGCCGAATTTCTTTTGGCAACTTTGTCGCTATCCGCGCTCTAATACGGCTTCGTTTCGCAACAAGACTGTATGCAAGCCCATGGATATCCAACGAATCTGGCGTGACTCCCTCGACCTGTGGGGCACCCTCGACCAACATCCCATGCTGCACGCTGCCATCGGTCTGGCAGTACTGCTGCTCATCTCCCTGGTAGTCGGCCGCCTGGCGCGCTTCCTGATACTGCACGGCGCGCGCCTGCTGGCCCGCCAGCCTGCGCTGAAGTGGCTGGACGACCTGCGCCACAACAAGGTGTTCCACCGCCTGGCGCAAACAACCCCGTCCCTGGTGCTGCAATTCGGCCTGAAGCTGGTGCCTGAGCTGTCCGACACCGCCCAGCACTTCCTCGGCAATGTCGCCCTGGCCTTTACCCTGCTGTTCATGACCATGGCGCTGTCATGCCTGCTGGATGCCCTGCTCGACATCTATGCCCGTACCGAACATGCCCGCACCCGCTCGATCAAGGGCTACGTGCAACTGGCCAAGATGATGCTGTGGATCTTCGCCTCGATCGTCATCGTCGCTACCCTGATCGACCGCTCGCCGCTGTTGCTGCTGTCCGGCCTGGGTGCGATGTCGGCGGTGCTGCTGTTGGTGTACAAGGACACCCTGCTGTCGTTCGTCGCCAGCGTGCAGTTGACCAGCAACGACATGCTGCATGTGGGTGACTGGATCGAAATGCCGCAGGTAGGCGCCGATGGCGACGTGGTGGACATCACCTTGCACACGGTGAAAGTGCAGAACTTCGACAAGACCATCGTCTCCATCCCCACCTGGCGCCTGATGAGCGAGTCATTCCGCAATTACCGCGGCATGCAGCAGTCCGGTGGCCGGCGCATCAAGCGCAGCCTGTTCATCGACGCCGCCGGCGTGCGCTTCCTCACCCGCGAAGAAGAACAGCGCTTGAGCCAGGTGCAGCTACTGAGTGACTACCTGGCGGGCAAGCGCCAGGAACTGCAAAACTGGAACGAGGCGCTGGGGCCGGTGGCGGACCTGTCAGCCAACCGCCGCAAGCTGACCAACATCGGCACCTTCCGCGCGTTTGCCCTGGCCTATCTGAAGAACCATCCCAACGTGCACCCGAACATGACCTGCATGGTGCGGCAGATGCAGACCACCGCCGAAGGCGTACCGCTGGAGATCTACTGCTTCACCACCACCACGGTGTGGGCGGATTACGAACGCATCCAGGGGGATATCTTCGACTACCTGCTGGCGGTGTTGCCGGAGTTTGGCTTGAGCTTGTACCAGCAGCCCAGTGGTAATGACATGCGGGTGGGTTTGGCGGGGCGTTCAGCCCAAGAGCCATTGCCTCGTCGCCTGGAAGAAATGAGCGAGGCTTGAGATTGCCGGGGCTGCCGTGCAGCCCCCGGATCAAAGGGCGCGTCAGGCCTTGCCGGCCAGCGGTGCCTGTGCGCGCCCACCCAGGCGGCTCAGCCACACCGACGCCAGGATGATCCCCCCGCCGATTAACAGCCGCCCCAGCGGCTCGTGCTGGTTCCAGATCAACAGGTTCAGCAGCAGCCCCACCGGCACATGCAGGTTGTTCATCACCGCCAGCGTACCGCCAGAAACCAGGCATGCACCTTTGTTCCACCAGTACAGCCCCAGCGCCGTCGGACACAGCCCCAGGAACAACAGCACCAGCCATTGCACGTCAGTGCTCGGCAAGTGCTGGGTATTGCCGAACAGCAGGAAGGCCGGCAGCACCACCAGCAAGGCACCGAGGTAGAAGTAACCGAAGCGGGCGTAGTGTGGCAGGTCGCTGGGGTGGCGAGCGACCAGGTGACGGTACAGCACCTGGCCGGCAGCGTAGGTGAAGTTGGCCAGTTGCAGCAGCAGGAAGCCGATGAAAAACTCGCCGCTGATGCTGTCGAAGCGGATCACGGCAGCACCGGCCACGGCGACCAGCGCGGCCACTAGCGCCCAAGCGTTGAAGCGCCGGTTCAGGGCATCTTCGATCAAGGTCACGTGTAGCGGCGTGAGGATCGTGAACAGCAGCACCTCCGGTACGGTGAGCACGCGGAAGCTCAGGTACAGGCAGACATAGGTGATGCCGTACTGCAGCGCGCCAATCAGCAGCATGGAACGCATGAAGCGTGGCTCGACCTGGCGCCAGCGGGTCAGCGGCAGGAACACCAGGCCGGCCAGCAGCACCCTGGCGAGCACTGCGAAATAGCTGTCGACGTGCCCGGCCAGGTACTCGCCGATCAAGCTGAAGGAAAACGCCTGGATCAGCGCGACGATTATCAGATAGCCCATGGTTGCCTCTCGTGAATCAAGGCGGCGACCTTAGCGGGTTGCGGCGAAGAAGTTCAACCATGAGGAATGTAGGGGCTGTACCGGCCTCTTCGCGGGCACGCCCGCTCCCACGGGGACCTGCATATCTTCCGGCGAGCGAATAGGCCGGCACTGACCACCAAAAAACCCCAGGCATAAAAAAGCCCGGCCATACAAGCCGGGCAGGTACACCCAAAGGAGCAAAAACAGGTGTCAGGGTTGGGAATTCGTGAAGCCTCAGGCCACCGCCGCCAGCTTGGCCTTGGCCTGGTTGACGCCCTTCTCGTGGAACTCGCCACTCATGTTCAGGCCTTCGGCATGGATGAAGTCGACATCGTGGATGCCGATGAAAGCCATGACCTGGCGCAGGTACGGTTCCTGATGGTCACTGCTGGCACCCGCATGGATGCCGCCGCGGGCAGTCAGGACGATGGCGCGCTTGCCGGTCAGCAGGCCTTGCGGGCCGGTCGGGGTGTATTTGAAGGTGATGCCGGCACGCAGCACATGGTCCAGCCAGGCTTTCAGGGTGCTGGGGATGGTGAAGTTGTACATGGGCGCAGCCATCACCAGCACGTCGGCAGCCAGCAATTCATCCGTCAGCTCGTTAGAACGGGCCAGGGCCTCCAGTTCGGCGGCGCTGCGCTGTTCTTCGGGTTTCATCCAGCCGCCTAGCAGGTTCGCGTCCAGGTGGGGTACCGGGCTTACTGCCAGGTCGCGCACAGTGATCTGATCGGCCGGGTGGGCAGCCTGCCATTGCTGGATGAAATCCTTGGTCAGCTGACGGGAAACGGAATCCTGCTGGCGGGCGCTGCTTTCGATGATCAGTACACGGGACATGGGGTGCCTCCATCGGCAAAAAAGGGTGCGATTCGATGGAGGTGAGATTAAGGCTTGACCTATCGATAAAAAAGCGTAAAAAGTGGGTCCAATCTATCGATTAATCAGTTTATTCCGCACTGCAGTTCAAGGCGATCCGCAGTTTGATGATTTGCCGATTGAATTTGGCAGTGACATCGACGCTTTTACCTGCCGGTACGTTCACACGGCGTACCCGCGGTGCCTCCGGGCCATTGCGGAAGGTCACCTTGCATGCAGCCGGGACCTGCCCATAGTTGTTGAGGGTGATGGCGCCAATGTCATAGGCCGTGTCATAGGCGGTGTAGTCGAGCTTGACCCCGGTCAGCTCCTTCTCCACATCGATGGGATAAGCCATGGCCCCGAGGGGCAGGCACATCAGTATTGCCGCACAACATTTCTTCATGGGCCGCTCTCCTTGAAAGAGCGCAGCTTAGGACAACAGGAGCGAAAGATGAAAGCGCCGCGCGTAACCCTTGACCAGTGGCGAACCCTGCAAGCAGTGGTCGATCACGGCGGGTTTGCCCAGGCCGCCGAGGCCTTGCACCGCTCGCAGTCATCGGTCAGCTACACCGTGGCCCGCATGCAGGAGCAACTGGGCGTCCCGCTGTTGCGCATCGATGGCCGCAAGGCGGTGTTGACCGAGGCCGGCAATGTGCTGCTGCGCCGCTCGCGCCACCTGGTCAAGCAGGCCAGCCAGCTCGAAGACCTGGCCCACCACATGGAACAGGGCTGGGAAGCCGAGGTGCGCCTGGTGGTCGATGCCGCCTACCCCAGCGCGCGTCTGGTACGCGCGCTGGCTGCGTTCATGCCACAAAGCCGCGGCTGCCGGGTACGCCTGCGTGAAGAAGTGCTGTCTGGCGTGGAGGAAGTGATGCACGAAGGCATCGCCGACCTGGCCATCAGCAGCTACAGCATCGGCGGCTACCTGGGCGCCGAATTGAGCGCAGTGGAGTTCATCGCCGTCGCCCACCCCGAGCACAGCCTGCACCGCCTGGGACGCGAACTGACCTTCCAGGACCTGGAAAGCCAGCTGCAGGTGGTGATCCGCGACTCTGGCCGCGCCCAACCGCGCGACGTCGGCTGGCTGGGCGCCGAGCAGCGCTGGACCGTCGGCAGCCTGGGCACCGCCGCCACCTTCGTCAGCAGCGGCCTGGGTTTTGCCTGGCTGCCCCGTCACATGATCGAGCGCGAACTGCGCGAAGGCGTGCTCAAGCCACTGCCGCTGGATCAGGGTGGCAGCCGCCACCCACTGTTCTACCTTTACTCGAGCAAAGAGAAGACCCTGGGCCCGGCCACGCAGATTCTCATCGACCTGCTGCGCAATTTCGACACCGCGCCACTGGACGTGCCCTTCGCAGCCCCCCCACAAGCCTGAGAGGACCGCGCCCATGGCCTATTTCGAACACGAAGGATGCACGCTGCATTACGAGGAATATGGCCAGGGCGAACCCCTGGTGTTGCTGCACGGCCTGGGCTCCAGCTGCCAGGATTGGGAGTTGCAGGTGCCGCTGTTCAGCCGCCACTACCGGGTGATACTCATGGACATCCGCGGCCACGGTCGCTCCGACAAACCCGCTGACGGTTACCAGATCGCCACCTTCAGTGCCGACCTGCTGGCCCTGCTCGAACACTTGCACACAGGCCCGGTGCACTTCGTCGGCTTGTCCATGGGCGGCATGGTCGGCTTCCAGTTTGCCGTCGACCACCCTCAATGGTTGCGCAGCCTGTGCATCGTCAACAGCGCCCCTGAGGTCAAGCGTCGCACCCGCAGTGACTGGCTATGGTGGTTCAAGCGCTGGAGCCTGGCGCGTGTCCTCAGTGTCGAAACCGTCGGCAAGGGGCTGGCCGAGCGGCTGTTCCCCAAACCACAACAAGCAGACCTGCGGCAGAAGATGGCCCAGCGCTGGGCGCGCAATGACAAACGCGCCTACCTGAAAAGCTTCGACGCCATCGTCGACTGGGGTGTGCAGGAACGCATCGGGCAGATTCACTGTCCTACCCTGGTGATCGCCGCCGACCACGATTACACGCCGATACAACTGAAACAGCGCTATGTCGCCCTCATACCCAACGCCAGGCTGGTCGTCGTCGACGATTCCCGGCACGCTACACCCCTCGATCAACCCGAGGTCTTCAACCAGACCCTGCTGCAGTTCCTCGCAGCCGCTTCCACCTCTCAAGGATCTTTGAGCCCATGCTGAAAAAACTCCTGCTCACCGCCTGCTCGGTCGCCTTTGCCACCAGTGTCATGGCGTCCGACAAGACCCCGCACGTCCTGCTGGACACCAGCTTCGGCCAGGTCGAAATCGAGCTGAACGCCGAGAAGGCACCGCTCAGTACCAAGAACTTCCTGGAGTACGTCGACAGCGGCTTCTACAACAACACCATCTTCCACCGCGTGATCCCGGGGTTCATGGTCCAGGGCGGTGGGTTCACTGACCAGATGGTGCAAAAAGATACCAAGGCCCCGATCAAGAACGAGGCCAGCAACGGCCTGCAGAACACCCGCGGCACCCTGTCGATGGCACGCACGTCCAACCCGAACTCGGCCACCAGCCAGTTCTTCATCAACGTCGCCGACAACGACTTCCTCAACCCAGGTCGCGACGCCGGTTATGCCGTGTTCGGCAAAGTGACCAAAGGCATGGAAGTGGTCGATCAGATCGTCAACTCGCCGACCACCACCAAAAAAGGCATGCGCGACGTACCGGCCGATCCGGTCTATATCAAGTCCGCCAAACGTATCGACTGACCGCAGGCTTCACAAGGATGTGAAACCACCTGAAGGTCGGACGAACAGGAGTGTTGTCGCCCATGCTGTACCGCCGTTTCGAAAGACTGATCGATATTTTCCGCGAGGCACCGAGCGAAGCCCCCCCGAGCACGGTGTGGCCGTTCTACCTGTATTACCTGCGCCAGGTGTGGCCCAGCTTCGTGGCCCTGCTGGTGGTCGGCCTGGTCGCCTCGCTGATCGAGGTGGCAATGTTCAGCTACCTCAGCCGCATCATCGACCTGGCCCAGGGTACGCCCAATGCCAACTTCTTCAGCGAGCACAGCGGCGAGCTGATCTGGATGCTGGTGGTGATTCTGCTGCTGCGGCCATTGTTCTTCGGCCTGCACGACCTGCTGGTGCACCAGACCATCAACCCCGGCATGACCAGCCTGATCCGCTGGCAAAACCATACCTATGTGCTTAAGCAGAGCCTGAACTTCTTTCAGAGCGACTTCGCCGGGCGTATTGCCCAGCGCATCATGCAGACCGGCAACTCGCTGCGCGATTCCGCCGTGCAGGCGGTGGACGCGCTATGGCATGTGCTGATCTACGCCATCACCTCGCTGGTGCTGTTCGCCGAGGCCGACTGGCGCCTGATGCTGCCGCTGCTGGCGTGGATCATCAGCTACATTGCCGCGCTGTTCTACTTCGTGCCACGGGTCAAGGAGCGCTCGGTGGTGTCTTCGGACGCACGTTCCAAGCTGATGGGGCGTATCGTCGACGGCTACACCAACATCGCAACGCTGAAGCTGTTTGCCCATACCGACTACGAACAGCAGTACGCGCGTGAGGCAATCCGCGAGCAGACCGAGAAAACCCAGCTGGCCTCCCGGGTGATCACCAGCATGGACGTGGTCATCACCACCCTCAATGGCCTGCTGGTGGTCGCCACCACCGGCCTTGCCCTGTGGCTGTGGAGCCAATCGCTGATCACCGTGGGTGCCATCGCCCTGGCCACTGGCCTGGTGATCCGCATCGTCAACATGTCGGGCTGGATCATGTGGGTGGTCAACGGCATCTTCGAGAACATCGGCATGGTGCAGGACGGCCTGCAGACCATCGCCCAGCCGGTCACCGTCACCGACCTGCCCAATGCGCCGGCCCTGAAGGTCAGCCGCGGCGCGGTGCGTTTCGATGACGTCGACTTCCATTACGGCAAGGCCACCAATGTCATAGAAGGGCTCAACCTGGACATCCGCCCGGGCGAGAAAATCGGTTTGATCGGCCCGTCCGGGGCAGGCAAGTCGACCCTGGTCAACCTGCTGTTGCGCCTGTACGACGTAAAGGGTGGGCGCATCCTCATCGACGGCCAGGACATTGCCAAGGTGAGCCAGGCCAGCCTGCGTGCACAGATCGGCATGATCACCCAGGATACCTCGCTGCTGCACCGTTCGATCCGCGAAAACCTGCTGTACGGCCGCCCCGGTGCCAGCGATGCAGAACTGCACGAAGCTGTGCGCCGCGCGCGGGCTGACGAGTTCATCCCACAGCTTTCGGATGCCCAGGGCCGCACCGGTTTCGATGCCCATGTGGGCGAACGCGGGGTCAAGCTGTCGGGTGGCCAGCGTCAGCGTATCGCCATTGCACGGGTGCTGCTGAAGAACGCACCGATCCTGATCATGGACGAGGCCACCTCGGCGCTGGATTCGGAAGTGGAAGCGGCGATCCAGGAAAGCCTGGAGACGCTGATGCAGGGCAAGACGGTAATCGCCATTGCCCACCGGCTTTCCACCATTGCCCGTATGGACCGGCTGGTGGTGCTGGACAAGGGGCGAATTGTCGAGAGTGGCAGCCACAGTGAGTTGCTGGAGCAGCAAGGGCTGTATGCCCGGTTGTGGCACCACCAGACCGGAGGTTTTGTCGGGGTCGATTGACACCTGCGCGGCCCTTTCGCGGGTAAATCCGCTCCTACACAGGTTCGCTATCGTTGTAGGAGCGGGTTTACCCGCGAAAAGGCCGGCACAGGCAACACAGATCTCTCAGTCCCGGCGGTAGGGCAACATCCCCCGCGCCTCCTCGGCATACCCCCTGACCCCTTCCCGTTCCTGCAGCAGAAAATCCTCCACCGCCCGCCGCAACCCCGGGTGCAGCAGGTAATGCCACGACCGCGTCAACACCGGCTCGAACCCGCGTATCAATTTGTGCTCGCCCTGCGCCCCGGCATCGAAACGCTGGTAACCCTCGGCAATGGCAAAGTCCATGCCCTGGTAGAAACACGTCTCGAAATGCAGCCGGTCGAACTCATCCAGGCAGCCCCAGTAGCGGCCAAACAGGCTGTCGCCCCCCACCAGGCTCAAGGCCATGGCCACATCTCGACCACCCTGGCGGGCCATCACCACGCGCACCGCCTCGGGCATGCGCTCGGCCAGCAGACTGAAAAATTCGCGCGTCAGGTAGGGGGCACGACGGCGCACCGCATAGGTGTTGGCATAGCACAGAAAGACGAAATCCCACTGTGCCTCGTCCAGTTCATCACCGCGGTACCAGCGGAAGTCGATACCCTGCCCCGCCACCTGCTCGCGCTCCTTGCGCATCTGCTTGCGCTTGCGCGAGCTGAGGCTGTCGAGAAAGTCCTGGAAGTCGCGATACCCCCGGTTTTGCCAGTGAAACTGGCAACCCAGGCGTTCCATCCACCCAGGCAGGCCCGCCAACTGCGCGTCCAGCGCCGGGTCGGTGAAGTTGATGTGCGCTCCGGAAAGCCCACCCTTGCCCAGATACTCCGGCAGGGCCTGCAGCATCAACAAACCGTCAGCCGGATCGGCCGCCAGCAGCCGTGGGCCGCTGACCGGACTGAACGGCACAGCGCCAAGCAGTTTTGGGTAGTAGGCGATACCGGCCCGCTCACACGCATCGGCCCAACCATGATCGAACACATACTCGCCAAAGGAGTGCCACTTGCGGTACGCGGGCAACAGCGCCCGTACCTGTCCGTCACGCTCCAGCACCAGGTGCTCGGCGGCCCAGCCAGTGTTGCGCGCCACGCTGCCGCTGTCCTCCATTGCACTGAGAAAAGCATGGCGCAGGAAGGGTTGGCCGGCTGGCACAAGGGCATCCCAGGTGGCCGTCGGCAGATCACGCAGGTGGGCAAGGCTGTACAGGCTGGTCACGTTTTTGGCTCGCTGTCTGAAGACCGTCAGTATCCCCAAGGAAGGCCCGTCGCTCAAATGACGAACGCCGGGTGGGTCCTTTAATACTCAATTACTTAACAACAGTGCCACTAATCAGACATTAATCTGTCATTGGCCCCCGCAATACTTGCGCCTGTTTTCCGGAACCCTAGAACCTGTCTATTCAGGCCCTTTCCGAAGACATGCCAACGCAGGGGCAGGCGCTTGAGCCTCCCCCATTTTTTTCAGTAGGGAGAACCTTATGCGTCTTGTTTCCACACTTACCGGAGTAAGCCTCACCGGCATGATGCTGGCCCTGAGTGCCCCGGCCAGTGCTGCTGTCGACGCCAAGCTGCTCGAAATGCTCCGCGCCAATGGCTCGATCAACCAGGCGCAGTACAACGAACTGCAGGGCGACCTGGCAAAAGAAACCAAGGAAAAGGCCGACCAGAAAGCTCAGTCCGAACGTATGAGCTCCTTTGAACAAAAAGTGGCATGGGCCGCCAAGACCCAGATCAAGGGTGACGTGCGCCTGCGTTACGAAGACGTCAACGTCGACGATCCGAACAGCAGCAGCGGCAACCAGGACCGCCAGCGAGTACGTGCCCGTGTCGGCTTCTACAGCGAGATCAACCCGCAGGTTGACGCTGGGGTTCGTATCGCCACTGGCAGCAGCGCTGACCGACGTTCGACCAACCAGAGCTTCGACAACTACTTCGACAAGAAGTCGCTGTGGGTCGACCTGGCCTACCTCGACTGGCACCCGACTGCAGTCCCTAACCTGCACCTGATTGGCGGCAAGATGCAACAGCCTTGGGTGAGCATGGGCGACATCATCTGGGATAGCGACATCAACCCGGAAGGTGTGGCGGCCACCTACAAGGCTGATCTGGGCGGGGCCGAAGTGTTTGCCAGCGCCGGTCAGTACACCTTGAAGGACAACGTCGATGGTGACGGCGTCCAGTACAAGCACGACGCACAGGTCTACCACGGCCAGTTGGGCGCCAAGTTCGCGCCGGCCGACGTGCTCAAGCTCACCGTGGGTGCCAGCATCTATGGTTACGACAACGACAAGGAAGCAGCCATCCTGCAGTCGTTCGGCAACACCACCAACGAGTTCAATCTGGTGGAAGGCTTTGGCCAGATCGACTTCACTGGCTTGGCCATTCCGTTGTCGGCCTATGGCCAGTACGTGAAGAACACCGACAGCACCGACGGCGAAGATCAGGCCTGGCTGGCTGGCCTGAAAACCAAAATGGGTGCCTGGAGCCTGGACTACAACTACCGCGATGTGCAGCGTAACGCGGTGGTCAGCCTGTTCACCGATTCGGACTTCGGCAACGGCTACACCGGTTCGCGCGGTCATAAGTTCAAGGTCGGTTACGAAATCGACAAGAACTTCTCCCTGGGTGCTGCCTACCTGATGGCCAAGACCGACCTGTCGCAGCTGCCGAACAGCAATGCTGACGTCGACACCCTGCAGGTAGACCTGGAAGCCAAGTTCTAAGCGACACCCTGCTCTGCTTCACCTGACGCGGGAAACGCCGACCCCATCCGGCGTTTCCCGCTTCTTTTTGCCTGTGTGAAATGCGCCGGCCCCTTCGCGGGCTTGCCCGCTCCCACGGAATCACCACAGACCTTGAGAACTGTGCTGTACCTGTGGGAGCGGGCAAGCCCGCGAAGAGGCCGTAACAGGCGCCTGATGAATCAGCGCTTGCGCAGAATCACGCTACCAATCGAATAACCCGCACCAAACGAGCTCAACACACCCAACGAGCCTTTGGCCAGGTCATCCTGGTACAGGTGGAAGGCAATCACCGACCCCGCCGAACTGGTATTGGCGTAACGGTCCAGAATCACTGGTGCTTCTTCCTCGGCCACTTCACGCCCCACCAGTTTCTTGACGATCAACTGGTTCATGCTGAGGTTGGCCTGGTGCAGCCAGAAGCGCTTCACGTCGCCCGGTTGCAGCCCATTCTCCTGCAGGTGTTCACCGATCAGCTCGGCCACCTTCGGGCACACCTCGCGGAACACCTTGCGGCCTTCCTGGATGAACAGCTTGTCCGCAGCGCCTTCACCCTCTTCCGCCGCACGGTTGAGGAAGCCGAAGTTGTTGCGGATGTTGTTGGAGAACTCAGTCCAGAGCTTGCTGCTGACGATGTCGAACTGGTGAGCCGAAGTGGCTTGGTCGGCACGCTCCAGCAACACGGCGGTGGCGGCATCGCCAAAAATGAAATGGCTGTCACGGTCACGGAAATTGAGGTGGCCGGTGCACACTTCGGGGTTGACCATCAGCACCGCCCGCGCCTGGCCCAGCGCTACGCTGTTGGCGGCGGTCTGGATACCGAAGGTGGCCGACGAGCAGGCCACGTTCATGTCGAAGGCAAAGCCCTGGACACCCAGTGCCTGTTGCACTTCGATGGCGATGGCCGGGTACGGGCGCTGCAAGTTGGAGCAGGCGACGATCACCCCGTCGACATCGGCCGCCGTTCGACCTGCGCGCTCCAGGGCCTGGCGGGCAGCGGCCACGGCCATTTCACACAGCACCGACGGTTCATCGTTGCTGCGCTCAGGCAAGCGCGGCTTCATGCGCTGCGGGTCGAGGATACCGGCCTTGTCCATGACATAGCGGCTCTTGATGCCCGAGGCCTTTTCGATAAACGCCGCGTCGGAGAGCGGCGCCGCCTCGACTTCACCGCGCTCGATGGCGGCAGCGTTGTCCTGGTTGAACTGCTGCGACCAGGCGTTGAAGGAAGCCACCAGCTCTTCGTTGGAAATGCTCTGGGCCGGGGTGTACAGGCCGGTGCCGCTGATCACGACGTTATGCACGGTCGTTCCTCTGGTCAAAGGCCACCGCCACAGGGCGCTGGCTGGAAACATGACAGGTTAATGGCACTTTAGTACCAATTCAGGGGCCTACGTTTACCCCCGCAAGGCGGGCTCACCCGCCAAGGGCCGCAAAGCGGCCCCAAACGCCCCAAAGTTTGCCACAAATAATAGAGGTTAGCCTTCCACCTGACTCCATTGTTTGTTCAATCGCTTGTCAGAAATCGGCACCTTGGTCCCCAACTGCTGGGCAAACAGCGACACGCGATATTCTTCCAGCCACCAACGGTACACCGTCAGTTGCTCATCGCGCTTGCCTTCCTGGGCATGCTTGTCGGCACGGGCCTTGTACTGCGCCCACAAATTGGCCAGCTCGCCGCTCCACACCCGGTCCTTCTGTACTTGCGAGCCGAGTTTCTCGAGGCGCAACTCAATCGCCTTGAGGTAACGCGGCAATTCCTTGAACCACACCCCAGGCGTTTCGCGCACGAAGCCCGGGTGCACCAGGTTGCCTAGCTGCTGCTTGATATCGTTCAGTGCCACCGCTTGGCTCAGGTCGATCTTGCCCTTGAAGCGTTTTTGCAGACCATGCCACAGCTTCAGCACTTCCAGGGTCTGCCTTGCCAGGCGCTCGGCATGCTCGGCCCAGCTGCCGCGCTTGCGTTCAGCCAGCGCGGCCAAGGCCGCGCCATCACGTGGCAACGGTTGTTCGCCTTCCAGGATGCAACTGTCCAGGCTGGCCAGCAGAATGTCTTCGACCAGCGCCTCGACCCGCCCCATTTCACGGTACAGCAGGCCCAGCTCGGTCAGCCCCGGCAGCTTGCCGCGCAGGAACTTGGCCGGCTCGGCCAGTTGCTGCAGCAACAGCCGTTGCAAGGCGCGGCGGTGCTGAAACTCGGCTTCGGCCTGGGTCGAGAAGCGCCCTTCACGCACAGTGCCGTTGTCTTCCACCAGTGCCGGGTACACGGTCATCGACAGGCCGGCGATCTTCTGCTGGGCGGTCTGCTTCACTTCGCTGAAGGCTTTGGCCTGCACCGGCTGCTCACCCTTGGCGTCACGCGGCACGGCCAGGGCAGCCTGGCTGGCGGCAGCAAAGCGCGCGGTCAGTTCCGCCAGGTCGCGGCCTTCGCCAAGGAACTTGCCCTGGCCATCGACCACTTCGATGTTCATGCGCAGGTGGCCTTCGACCTGGTGGACCGACTCGTCCCAGGCCTCGTCCGACACACGTGCCCCGGTCATGCGCAGCAGCTCCTGGCCCAGGGCCTGTGGCAGCGCCCCTTGGCCGAAGGTCATGCGCGCCAGCGAAGCCTTGACGAAGTCAGGCACCGGGACAAAGTTCTTGCGCAGGGCCTTGGGCAGGTTGCGCACCAGCGCCACGCACTTGGCCTCCAGCAGGCCCGGCACCAGCCACTCCAGGCGCTCGCCCGGCAGGCTCGGCAACAGTGGCGCCGGCACCCGCACCGTCACACCATCGCGGGGGTGGCCGGGCTCGAAGTGGTAGCTCAGCGGCAGGCGCAATTCGCCCACCTGCATACTGTCGGGGTACTGTGCGGCGGTCACTTCGCTGGCCTCGCGGGCCAGCACGTCCTCCTCGCGCATGATCAGCAGGTTGGCGTCCTTCTGGCTGCCCATGCGGTACCAACTGTCGAAGGTCGCGGTCTGGTGGATTTCCGCCGGCAGGCGCGCTTCGTAGAAAGCGTACAGCGTTTCTTCGTCAGCCAGAATGTCACGCCGGCGAGCCTTGGCTTCCAGCTCGTCCAGCGCTTCAAGCAGGCGTTTGTTGGCCGCCAGGCACTTGGCCCGCGACTGGATTTCGCCACCCACCAGGCCTTCACGGATGAACAGCTCGCGCGAGGTCGCCGGGTCGATCGGGCCGTAGTGCACCGGCCGACGGCCGACCAGGATCAGCCCGTAGAGCGTGATCTGCTCGTAGGCCACCACCTGCCCGCGCTTCTTCTCCCAGTGCGGCTCGAAATGGTTTTTCTTGATCAGGTGGCCGGCCAGCGGTTCGATCCAGTCCGGCTCGATCTTGGCCACCATGCGCGCATACAGCTTGGTGGTTTCGACCAGCTCGGCAGCCATGACCCACTGCGGGCGCTTGCGCCCCAGGCCCGACGATGGATGCACCCAGAAGCGCCGCTGACGAGCGCCCTGGTAGTCGCCCTCTTCGGTCTTCTGGCCGATCTGGCTGAGCAGCCCGCTGAGGATTGCCTTGTGCATCTTCTGGTAATCGGTCGGTTCCTTGTTCACCGTCAGCTGCAGGTCACGGCAAATCAGCGCCAACTGACGATGAGCATCGCGCCACTCGCGCAGCCGCAAGTAGTTCAGGAACTGCTTGCGGCACCAGTTGCGCAGCGGGTTGGCAGTCAGCGCCTGGCGTTGTTCCTCGAAGCCGCGCCACAGGTTGACCAGCGCCGCGAAGTCCGAGTCCACGTCCTTCCACTGTGCGTGCGCCTGGTCGGCGGCCTGCTGGCGTTCTGGAGGGCGTTCACGCGGGTCCTGCACCGACAGCGCACTGGTGACAATCAGCACTTCCTGCAGGCTGCCCAGGCGCGCGCCTTCAAGCAGCATCCGGCCCAGCCTCGGGTCGATCGGCAAGCGCGCCAGCTGGCGGCCAATTGGCGTCAGCTGGTTCTCGCGGTTAACCGCCGAAAGCTCCTGCAACAGGTTGAAGCCATCGCTGATGGCTTTGCCATCCGGCGGCTCGATGAACGGGAAGGCATCGATTGCGCCCAGGCGCAGGTGCAACATCTGCAGGATCACCGCCGCCAGGTTGGTGCGCAGAATCTCCGGGTCGGTAAACGCTGGCCGGCTGTTGAAGTCCTCTTCGCTGTAGAGACGCACGCAAATGCCCGGCTCGACCCGGCCGCAACGGCCTTTACGCTGGTTGGCACTGGCCTGTGACACCGCCTCGATCGGCAGGCGCTGGACCTTGGCGCGGTAGCTGTAGCGGCTGATGCGCGCGGTCCCGGTGTCGATCACATAGCGGATGCCAGGCACGGTCAGCGAGGTTTCGGCGACGTTGGTGGCCAGCACCACGCGGCGTCCGGTGTGCGGTTGGAAGATCCGCTGCTGCTCGGCCGGCGACAGGCGCGCGTACAGCGGCAAAATCTCGGTATGGCGCAGTTGCGCCTTGCGCAGGATCTCGGCGGCATCACGGATTTCCCGCTCGCCCGGCAGGAAGATCAGCACATCGCCCGGCCCCTTGCCCTCGCTACGCTCGTGCTGCGCCAGCTCGTCGAGGGTGGCAAGGATGGCCTGATCGACGGTGAGGTCATCCTCGATCTGGTTGCCCTCTTCGTCCTGTTCGCTGGTCAGCGGGCGGTACCAGGTGTCCACCGGGAAGGTGCGCCCGGACACCTCGATGATCGGCGCACCGTCGAAGTGCCTGGAGAAGCGCTCCAGGTCGATGGTGGCCGAGGTGATGATCAGCTTCAGGTCCGGTCGGCGATGCAGCAACGTTTTCAGGTAGCCGAGCAGGAAGTCGATGTTCAGGCTGCGCTCGTGCGCTTCGTCGACGATGATCGTGTCGTAGCGTTCAAGGAAGCGGTCGTGCTGGGTTTCGGCCAGCAGGATGCCGTCGGTCATCAGCTTGACCAAGGTATTGGAATCGCTCTGGTCTTCGAAACGCACCTGGTAGCCGACCAGCGCGCCCAAGGGCGTGCCCAGCTCTTCGGCGACTCGCGCGGCCACGCTACGCGCTGCGATCCTGCGTGGCTGGGTATGGGCGATCAACCCATGGCTGCCACGGCCAAGCTCCAGGCAGATTTTCGGCAACTGCGTCGTCTTGCCAGAACCGGTCTCGCCGGCGATCACCAACACCTGGTTTTCGGCCAGGGCCTTCTTGATTTCGTCACGCTTGGCGGCGATGGGCAGGTTGTCGTCGTAGCGTACGGTCGGCACGCTCTGCTGACGCGCGGTGACCTGGGCGCAGGAGGCCTGGACCTTCTCCACCCATTGCGCCAGCTTCGCCTCATCGGGGCGCTTGCGCAGTTCGTGCAGTTGCCGGCGCAGGCGATGGCGGTCGGCAATCATGGCGTGGTCGAGGTTTTGCAGCAGTTTGTCGATGGCGTGGTCAGTCATGGGGCTTTTTAGTGATGCAGGTGAGCCTGCTTTTTCATGATCGGCATTCGGAAAGTCGGGCGATTGTCGCAGATTTGCGGATTCTCTGCTGCCTGCACGCTCCCTGTGGGAGCGGCCTTGTGTCGCGATAGGGCCGCAAAGCGGCCCAGCAATTTC
The DNA here is from genome assembly GCF_043106005.1 of Pseudomonas sp. GLN_2. Lineage (NCBI taxonomy): Bacteria > Pseudomonadati > Pseudomonadota > Gammaproteobacteria > Pseudomonadales > Pseudomonadaceae > Pseudomonas > Pseudomonas sp. GLN_2. The sequence continues at coordinate 173,847 of NZ_JBICMC010000007.1, forward strand.
TGCGTGATCGCTGATGGCCGGGGCCCGCTACGCAGCCCTTTCGCGACGCAAGGCCACTCCACATTGACCGTGATGCTTTCAACACGAATGTTTAGCCAAGTGCGATGTAAAGGTTGCCATTCACTGCTTTAATCAACCTTACGCCGCATGTGAGTATCAAAGGCATGACTCCCGCCCAGCCCATCGCCCCACCGTCGTCCCGCCCTTCGCTACCGAAGGCCCGGAGCCGTGCCGGGGAAAATCCGCTGGTCCACATCATCCTCGCCTTCTGGGCCTTGTGGCACTGCCGTCACGCGCGCCCACCGGACACCTCGCTCACGCCATTGTGACCAAACCCGGCCAGCGTCTGGCCGTTTGACTCAACTGGGCCGCCTGCTTGCGCGGTGGCCCTGCGCGCCTATGAGCGAATTGATCATGCACTTTGCCCCTGTAGAGCAGGCTACCCGTTTTCTGGCCGACAACCCCGATATCGAGCTGTTCGAACTGTTCATCCTCGACGCCAACGGTGTGCCACGCGGCAAGCTGTTGCACCGCGAGGAACTGCTGGCCGTGTACCAGACAGGCCGGCCACTGCCCAGCACCATCCTTGGCCTGACCCTCAATGGCGACGACGTGGAAAACTCCGGCCTGGTGTGGGACGTAGGCGATATCGACTGCCGTGCCTACCCGCTGGACGGCAGCCTGGTGCGGCTGCCCTGGCGCCGGGTGCCAACCGCTGCAGTGCAGGTGAGCATGCACCCCAGCGAGGGGCTGCCGGCCAGCATCGCTGACCCACGCCATGTGCTGCTGCGCACCATCGAAGCGTTGAAGGCCGATGGTTACCACCCGGTGATGGCCTGCGAGCTGGAGTTCTACCTGCTTGACCAGCAGCGTGATGCCCAGGGCCGCCCACAACCGGCACTGGACAACGATGGCGGTCGCCCACGCAGCACCCAGGTCTATGGCCTGCGCGAACTGGAGCAGATCGAACCGTTCCTCGCCGACCTGTACGCTGCCTGCAAGGCCCAAGGCATCCCGGCGCGCACGGCCATTTCCGAGTACGCCCCCGGCCAGGTGGAAATCACCCTGGAGCATGGCGATGCGCTGCAGGCGATGGACCAGGCGGTGCGCTACAAGCGCCTGGTAAAAGGTGTGGCCCATGCCCACGGCATGCAGGCCTGCTTCATGGCCAAGCCATTTGCCCAACTGGCCGGCACCGGCATGCACATGCACCTGAGCCTGGCCGACAGCGCCGGCAACAACCTGTTCGCCAGCGAAGACAAGGCCGGTACCCCGCTGCTGCGCCAGGCCGTGGCCGGCATGCTGCGGCACCTGCGCGACTCGCTGCTGCTGTTCTGCCCCAACGCCAACTCATACCGACGTTTCCAGGCCAACAGTTATGCGCCCCTGGCGCCAACCTGGGGCGTGGACAACCGCACCGTGAGCCTGCGTGTGCCAGGAGGCCCTGCCAACAGTCGCCATGTGGAGCACCGCATCTGTGGTGCGGATGCCAACCCTTACCTGGCTGCAGCGGCGATCCTTGCTGCCAGCCACCGCGGCATCCGCGAACAGCTTGACCCAGGTGCCCCCGTTGAAGGCAACGGTTACGCTCAGGCCACCGAACACCTGCCCACCGACTGGCTGACCACCCTCGACGCCCTGCAACATTCCGAATGGGCCCGTGAAGCATTGGGCGAAGACTTCCTTGGCGTGTACCTGAAGGTCAAGCGCGCCGAGTACCGCCAGTTCATGGCTGAAGTCAGCGAACAGGACTGGCGCTGGTACCTGCACCAGGCCTGAGCCCCTACAAAACAAGGAACACCCATGAACGCAGCATTGAACAACGGCCCGGCGCAGCGCGCGCCGTCCTATTACAGCGCCACCCTCAACGACCACAGCGAGTACCCGCAGCTCAAAGGCACGGTGCAGGTGGATGTGGCAATCATCGGCGGTGGCTTTACGGGCGTGGCCACAGCGGTTGAACTGGCCGAGCGCGGCCTGAAGGTCGCCATCGTCGAAACCAACCGTATCGGCTGGGGCGCCAGCGGTCGCAACGGCGGCCAGGTCACCGGCAGCCTGTCGGGCGACGAGGCCATGCGCTCGCAGATGCGCAACCACCTGGGCGCCGAAGTGGACGATTTCATCTGGCACTTGCGCTGGCGCGGGCACCAGGTGATCGAACAGCGCGTGACGCGCTATGGCATCGATTGCGACCTCAAGCGTGGCCATTTGCATGCCGCGATGAAACCTTCGCACATGAACGAACTGCGTGCATTCGAGGCCGAAGCACAGCGCCGCGGCATGGGCGAGCAGGTGCAACTGCTCGACCGCGCTGCAGTGGCCGAGCATCTGCAAAGCCCGCTTTATCTGGGTGCGTTGAAGAACCTGCGCAACCTGCACCTGCACCCACTCAACCTGTGCCTGGGCGAAGCCCGTGCCGCGCATGGCCTGGGTGCACTGATATTCGAAAATTCCGAAGTGCTGGACATCGTCCATGGCCCGCGCCCGGCGGTGGTTACCGCCCACGGCCGGGTCGAGGCACGCCAGGTGATGTTGGCCGGCGATGTGTATCACAAGCTCGAAAAGCGCCAGCTCAAGGGCAAGATCTTCCCGGCCATGGGCGGTATCGTCACCACCGCGCCGCTGGGTGAGCTGGCCGAGCAGATCAACCCGCAGGACCTGGCGGTGTACGACTGCCGCTTCGTCCTCGACTACTACCGCCTGACGGCCGACAAGCGCCTGCTGTTCGGCGGCGGCGCCAACTACTCAGGCAAGGATTCACGCGACATCGAAGGCGAATTGCGCCCCTGCATCGAACGCACCTTCCCGGCATTGAAGGGGGTGCCGATCGAGTTCCAGTGGAGCTGCGCCATGGGCATCGTGGTCAACCGCATCCCGCAGCTGGGCAAGCTGTCGGACAACGTGTGGTACTGCCAGGGTTACTCGGGGCACGGCATTGCCACCAGCCACATCATGGGCGAGATCATGGCCGAAGCGTTGACCGGCACGCTGGAGAAGTTCGACACCTTTGCCCAGTGCAAGCATGTGCGGGTGCCGATGGGGGACTTGCTGGGGAACCCGCTGCTGGCGGCGGGGATGTGGTATTACCAGATGCTCGAGAAGCTGCGCTGAGTTGCGCGGATGTAGGCGCGGGTTTACCGCGAAAGGGCCGGCCCTGCTGACCGATCTCCACCCGCCGTTCACCGTTGTCGCCACTACCGTATTCGCCGGTAAACCCGCTTTTACAGGGCTCACAATGTCTGAAGACGGCGCCGCATCTTATTGTGGGGCCTTGTGTCGCGAAAGGGGCGCAAAGCGCCCCCAGCCATTGTTGCATCGCCGCCGAAACCCCAGGGCCGCTTCGCGGCCCTTTCGCGACACCAGGCCGCTCCCACACTGAGCGTGCAGGCTTATGGTCAGGCGATCTTCTTCAAGCCTTGCTTCTTGAGCTCTTCATCACGCAGCTCGCGGCGCAGGATCTTGCCCACGTTGGTGGTAGGCAGCGAATCGCGGAACTCGATGTGGCGCGGTACCTTGTAGCCGGTGACGTTGGCACGCATGTGCTCCATCACCTGCTCCTTGGTCACGGTCATGCCCGGTTTGACCACGATGAAGACCTTGATCACTTCACCCGACTTCTCGTCCGGCACACCGATGGCAGCGCACTGCAGCACGCCCGGCAAGGCCGCCAACACGTCTTCCAGCTCGTTGGGGTACACGTTGAAGCCCGAGACCAGGATCATGTCTTTCTTGCGGTCGACGATGCGCATGTAGCCGTCCGCCTGGATCACGGCGATGTCACCGGTCTTCAGCCAGCCTTCGCTGTCGAGAATCTCGGCCGTGGCGTCTTCACGCTGCCAGTAGCCCTTCATCACCTGCGGGCCCTTGACACACAGCTCGCCCACTTCGCCAAGCGGCAGCTCATTGCCGGCGTCGTCGATGACCTTGCACAGGGTCGACGGCACCGGAATACCGATGGTGCCCACCTGGTTCGCTTCCGACGGGTTCACCGCCGCCACCGGGCTGGTTTCGGTCATGCCGTAGCCTTCGCAGATGGCGCAACCGGTAACGGCCTTCCAGCGCTCGGCCACGCTTAGCTGCAAGGCCATGCCGCCCGACAGGGTGATTTTCAGCGCCGAGAAATCCAGGGCTCGGAACGCCTCGTTATTGCACAGGGCAACGAACAGGGTGTTGAGGCCCACAAAGCCGCTGAACTTCCACTTGCCCAGTTCCTTGACCATCGCCGGCAAGTCTCGCGGGTTGCTGATCAGCACGTTGTGGTTGCCGATCAGCATCATCGCCATGCAATGGAAGGTAAACGCATAGATGTGGTACAGCGGCAGCGGGGTGATGAGGATTTCGCAGCCTTCGTGCAGGTTGGAGCCCATCAGTGCACGGCACTGCAGCATGTTGGCCACCAGGTTGCGGTGGGTCAGCATGGCGCCTTTGGCCACACCGGTGGTACCGCCGGTGTACTGCAGCACCGCCACGTCGTTGGCCTGCGGGTTGGCCTCGGTCACGGGCTGGCCCTTGCCCAGCGCCAGGGCGTCATTGAAACGCACGGCCTGCGGCAGGTTGTAGGCCGGCACCATCTTCTTCACGTACTTGATCACGCTGTTGATCAGCAGGCGCTTGAGTGGTGGCAGCAGGTCGGCCACTTCGGTGACGATAACGTGCCTGACCTGGGTTTTGGGCACCACTTTTTCGGCCAGGTGGGCCATGTTGGCCAGGCACACCAGGGCCTTGGCACCCGAGTCGTTGAACTGGTGTTCCATCTCCCGCGCGGTGTACAGCGGGTTGGTGTTGACCACGATCAGCCCGGCACGCATGGCACCGAAGACCGCGACCGGGTATTGCAGGACATTGGGCAGTTGCACGGCAATGCGGTCACCCGGCTTGAGGTCGGTATGCTGCTGCAACCAGGCGGCAAACGCCCCCGACAACGCATACAACTCGCCATAAGTGATAGTCTTGCCCAGGTTGCTAAAGGCCGGTTTGTCGGCAAAGCGTTGGCAGGATTGCTTGAGTACTGCCTGGATATTGGGGAATTCGTCAGGATTGATTTCCGCCGTAATCCCGGCTGGGTACTTATCCTTCCAAAAATTTTCGATCATGGAAGCCCACTCCTTCAGCAACAGCGAAGTTCGATTCACGCGTCGATGCGCTTATTATTGATATGAGATGACGGTTCGTTGCAAACCGGATCATCTGGAAGCGGGCCGAGAGTAACAGCTTTGTCTGGGGTCGCCTAGAGGCCAAAACAGGCCTTGCGGTCACAAAAATGACTCAATGAACAATACAAGTCATTTTTAGAGTAATTATCCAAAATGTCGCAGATAAGGCTGTATCTGGCCTGTTAGAGCGGTTTAGAGGCATTCGCGGGTGAACCCGCTCCTACATTGGCGGTGTAGGAGCGGGTTTACCCGCGAAGACGCCATCCCCGCATCACGCTATATCGCGCAACTCCCGCCGCAGAATCTTGCCCACCGGCGTCATGGGCAACGATTCGCGCAGCACGATGTGCTTGGGTACTTTGTAGCCGGTGAAATTGGCCTTGCAGTAGGCCTTCAGCTCATCAACGCTCAGCCCCCCCTCGCGCGGCACCACGAACAGCTTGACCGCCTCGCCGGAACGCTCGTCCGGCACACCGATAGCCGCACAGTTGGCGACCTTGGGGTGCCCCATCACCACATCCTCGATTTCGTTGGGGTACACGTTGAAGCCCGAGACGATGATCATGTCCTTCTTGCGGTCGACTATGCGGGTGAAGCCGTCCGGGTCGATCACCGCAATATCACCGGTCTTGAACCAGCCTTCTGCATCCAGTGCCTGGGCCGTTGCCTCGGGCTGCTGCCAGTACCCCTTCATGACCTGCGGGCCTTTGATGCAAAGCTCGCCCCGCTCGCCCAGCGGAAGTTCGTTGCCATCATCATCGATGACCTTGAACGCAGTACCCGCCACGGGGATGCCCACCGTACCCAGACGCGCCAGCTGGCCATAGGGGTTGGTGCTGGCCACCGGCGAGGTTTCTGTGAGGCCGTAGCCTTCAACGATGCGGCACCCGGTAAGGTTTTCCCAGCGCTCGGCGGTGGCCTTGACCAGCGCTGTGCCACCAGAGTTGGTGACCTTCAGCGCCGAGAAGTCCAGCTGACGGAAGCCCGGGTGGTCCATCAGTGCGACAAACAAGGTATTGAGGCCCAGCAAGGCAGAGAAACGCCACTTGCCCAGCTCCTTGATGAAGCCGGGAATATCCCGCGGGTTGGTAATCAGCACGTTATGGTTGCCGGTGACCATCATGCACATGCAATTCGCGGTGAAGGCATAGATGTGGTACAGCGGCAGCGGCGCGATCATCACCTCCTGGCCGTCCTTCAGCAGCTTCTGCCCATCGGGGCCGTGCTGCGAGAAGCAGGCCAGCACCTGCAGCATGTTGGCCACCAGGTTGCCATGGGTGAGCATGGCGCCCTTGGCCAGGCCGGTGGTGCCGCCGGTGTACTGCAGCACAGCGATGTCCTCGAGGTTCAGCGACACCGGTTTGGGCGACAGCCCGCGGCCCTCGCGCAGCACCTGCTTGAACGGCACCGCCTGGGGCAACTGGTAGGCCGGCACCATCTTCTTCAACTTGTCGACCACGGTGTTGACCAGCCAGCCCTTGGCGGCCGGCAACAGGTCGCCCATCTTTGCCTCGATCAGGTACTCGATACCGGTATCGGGCAGCACCTCCTGCACGCGCTTGCCGAACATGTTCAGGTACACCAGCGCACGCGCGCCACTGTCCTTGAACTGGTGGCGCATCTCGCGCTCGGTGTACAGCGGATTGGTATTGACCACGATCAGCCCGGCGCGCATGGCACCGAATACGGCGATGGGGTACTGCAGCACATTGGGCATCTGCACGGCAATGCGCTCACCCGGTTTGAGGTCGGTGTGCTGCTGCAACCAGGCAGCGAAGGCTGCCGAATGGCGCTCCAGTTCCGCGTAGCTGAGGGTCACGCCCAGGTTGCTGAACGCCGGGCGGTCGGCAAAGCGCTTGCAGGAGCGCTCGAACACCTCGACGACCGAGGCGTAGGCATTGATGTCGATGGTGGAAGGCACGCCTGCCGGGCGCTTGTCATTCCAGAAGTCGGCTTGCATTTATTATTGTTCCTCTACCTGGACCTGCACTGCGTCCTTTAGTCCTTTACCTGACCGCCTGCCGGCGAAAAGGCGTTGATTCGACGTTAGCAGGTAAACCCAAGGCGGCATATACGCCAAGTGCCGCCATTAACATTGTGAATCTTATTTGTGCCCCTCCTGCAATCCGGCCGGTTGTGCATACACTGTTCGGGTAACTGCGCGCACAAGGACCCGCCATGCCCCACGACGCCTTCTGGCTGCCCGCCAGTGAGCACTGCAGCCTGTACGTACACCAATGGCTGCCGGCCAAACCGGTAAAGGCCGTGGTGCTGCTGGCTCATGGCATGGCCGAGCATGCCGGGCGCTACCAGCGCCTGGGCCGGGCCCTGAGCGAGGCCGGCTTTGCCCTGTTCGCTGCCGATCAGCGTGGCCACGGGCGCACTGCCGAGCTGGGCAACCTCGGCCTGTTCGCCCGCCATCATGGCTGGAATGCCGTGGTCAACGACCTGGGATGTGTGGCCCAGCATATCGGCCAGCAGTACCCGTGCACGCCACTGTTCCTGTTCGGCCACAGCATGGGCAGCTACATCGCCCAGGCCTACCTGCTGCATCACAGTGGCAGCCTGCACGGGGCTATCCTCAGCGGCTCCAACTACCAACCGGCCATGCTGTACCGCTTTGCGCGGCTGATTGCCCGGCTGGAGTCCTGGCGCCAGGGGCCACTGGGCAAGAGTGCACTGATCGAATGGTTGTCCTTCGGTTCGTTCAACAACGCCTTCAAGCCCAACCGCACAGCCTTCGACTGGCTCAGCCGCGACCCGGGCGAGGTCGATCAGTACGTGAACGACCCGTTGTGCGGCTTTCGCTGCACCAACCAGTTGTGGCTCGACCTGCTGCAAGGCTTGGCGCAGATCAGTCAGCCGGGTAACCTCGCGCAGATCGATCCCAACCTGCCGATGCTGGTGATCGGCGGAGAATGTGATCCGGTCAGTGCCGGCAAGCGTCTCACCCATCTGGCCGACGCCCTGCGCGCGACCGGCAATCGACATGTACAGCTGCGCGTCTACCCGGAGGCGCGGCATGAAGTACTCAACGAAATCAACCGTGGCGAGGTCATCGCCGACATTCTCGGCTGGCTTGAACAGGCGCTGGCCCTTGGCCGCCCTGCACGCAGTGAATGATAGCCGCCCTCGCCCAACGCTTAAGGAAGCATCGATGTCCCAGGTCACCAACACGCCTTACGAAGCCCTCGAAGTCGGCCAGACGGCCGAGTACAAGAAGTCCGTTGAAGAACGCGACATCCAGCTGTTCGCTGCGATGTCCGGTGACCACAACCCGGTTCACCTGGATGCCGAATTCGCCGCCAAGAGCATGTTCCGCGAACGTATTGCCCATGGCATGTTCAGCGGCGCGCTGATCAGTGCGGCAGTGGCCTGCACACTGCCTGGCCCTGGCACCATCTACCTGGGCCAGCAGATGAGCTTCCAGAAGCCGGTGAAAATTGGCGACACCCTGACCGTGCGCCTGGAAATCCTCGAGAAGCTGCCCAAGTTCAAGGTGCGCATCGCCACCAACGTCTACAACCAGAACGACGAGCTGGTGGTCGCGGGTGAAGCCGAGATCCTGGCGCCGCGCAAGCAGCAGACCGTCGAGCTGGTGTCGCCGCCGAATTTTGTGGCGAGCTGAAGTGTGATGCAGCCAGCACCTACTTCAAGGCTGCTCTCCTGGGTAACCCGCTAATTCGTTGATTTAGCGGGCATCCTGTGGGATATGGGCTGGCCCGCAAAGAGCCGGCACCCCCACATCATTCGATAGCCTGCAAACGCCGTTCGATATGCCGCCGCTCAGGCGCCTGTCGGGTCAAGGCCAGCGCCTGCTGCCAGGCCGCTCGCGCCTCTTCTACCTGCCCCAGCTGGCAATGCAACTCGGCGCGCGCCGCATGTGCCAGGTGATAGTCCAGCAACTCCCCCCGCGCCAGAATCCCTTCGACTTCCCGCAAGCCAACCTCCGGCCCATCCCGCTTCGCCAGCGCCACCGCCCGGTTCAGCGCCACCACCGCTGATGGCCAATACCGCTGCAATACGTCATACAGGCCGACGATCTCTCCCCAGTCCGTCTCTTCAGCCGTCGCCGCTTCGGCATGCACGGCAGCAATCGCCGCCTGGACGGTATAGGCCCCGAACGCACGGCTCTGCAGGGCCTGGCGCACCAGGGCACAGCCTTCGGCAATAAACTGCCGGTCCCACAAGCTACGGTCCTGCTGCTCCAGAACCACCAAATCGCCTTGGCCATCGATGCGCGCCCGCTGCCGGGACGCCTGCAGCAGCATCAACGCCAGCAGGCCGACCGCCTCCGGGTCGGGCAGCAACTGCACCAGCAACCGCGCCAGGCGAATGGCTTCATCGCTCAGTTCCTGCTGCAGCAGTGTTTCGCCCGATGACGCCGAATAGCCCTCATTGAACACCAGGTAGATCACCCGCAACACGCTTTCCAGGCGCTCGGGCAGCTCATTGAGCTCGGGTACCTGGTACGGTATGCCCGCGTCACGGATCTTGGCCTTGGCACGCACGATCCGCTGGGCGATGGTTGTCGGGCTTTGCAGAAAGGCGCGGGCGATCTGCTCGGTGGTCAGGTCGCAGACTTCGCGAAGCGTCAATGGCACCTGAGCGTCGGCCGACAGGGCCGGATGGCAACAGGTGAAGATCAGCCGCAGGCGGTCATCCGCCAGCAGTTCTTCTTCACTGGGGTCCTGCGCCTGACCCTCCAGCAGCATGCTCAAGTCCGCCTGGGAGCGGTCGAAGCGGACGCGCCGGCGCAGCGCGTCGATGGCCTTGAAGCGCCCGACAGAGACCAGCCACGCTCGCGGGTTTGCGGGGATACCGTCGCGTTGCCAGCGCTCGACGGCAATGAAGAAGGCGTCATGCATGGCCTCCTCGGCCAGGTCAAAATCACCCAGCAAGCGGATCAGTGTCGCCAGTATGCGCCGCGACTCCTGCCGGTACACGGCCTCGACTTCGGCGCTCACCTGGGCCAGTGCTGCCATCAGTCGGGCATCCGCTGGGTCACCACCTCCACCAGGCGGTCCAGGCTTTCTCCCCAGCCTTGGTGGAAGCCCATTTCTTCATGGGCACGGCAGTCGGTGGCATTCCAGTGCCAGGCACGGGCGGTGTAGCGGGTTTTGCCCTGTTCCTCGTCAAAGCTGATCACGGCGGTCATGAAGGCCTTGTCCGACGGCACCCAACCGGGGCCGAAGGCATCGGTGAACACCAGCCGGCGTGGCGCGGCAATTTCCAGAAAGACGCCCTGGTTCGGGTACTCGCTGCCATCCGGCGCGCGCATCAAGGTGCGAAACAGGCCACCGGCCCACAACTGCATTTCACACTCCGGGGTGGTCATGCCGTGCGGCCCCCACCACTGCATCAGCCACTGGGGTTCGGTCCAGGCGCGAAATACCTTGGCCGGTGGGGCGTCGATCAGTCGGCTGATGGACAACTCGTGTTGCGCCTGGGCAATGGGTGCAAGGCTCATGCTGATGGTTCTCCTTGGCTGTCAGGGTTGCAGCTCGCGCACTGGTCGCACCTCGACACTGCCGACCCGCGCAGCAGGGATGCCCTTGGCGATATTCAGCGCTTCGTTGAGGTCGCGGGCCTCCACCAGGTAAAAGCCCGCCAGTTGCTCCTTGGTTTCGGCGAATGGGCCGTCGGTCAGGCTCATGCGCCCGTTACGCATACGCACCGTGGTGGCCGTCTGCACCGACTTCAGCGCCTCGGCCGCCAGCATGCGCCCGGAACCGTGAATGGCTTCGGCGTAGGCCATGCATTCAGCGTCTGCCGGGCTGTCGGGCAGGCTGTGCAACAGCCCCTCGTCACAATAGACCAGGCACAGGTATTTCATGGTCGCCTCCAAGGCATTGGCAAAGTGCGTTTGGCGATAAAGGCTCAGGGCTTGAGATCGAACAGGGCCTTTTGCGTTTCCATGTCGAAAGGCGCCGACCAGTGTTCGTGGATGACCTGCCACTGGCCGCCTTTACGACGATAGCCCACCGTGGCGCGCATGAAGCCGCACTGGCTTTCGTCGTCGCCCGGGCCGCAGCGGTTCAGCCAATGGGCCAGGGCCAGATCGCCAGCGGCGTACACGGTAAGTTGGGCAAGTTCGAACACCATGGGGCCGGTGCACATGCCCATGCACATTTCCCAGTGCGCCGTGTAGGCGGACTTGCCTTTGAATTGCAGGGCCTGGATGGCATCGAAGGCGACGATATCGTCGGCATAGGGGGCGATGATGCCCGGGATGTCGCGATCGCGCACGGCTTGCATCCAGCGCTCGATCAATTGGCGGATTTCGGATTCGGCTGCGGTGCTCATCGGGGGTACCTCCGACAGATCATAGGGGGCACGGTGTGTGACGCGTGCCTTCAGCTATGGTCGAACGGGAAGCGGAGGATTCGACAGGCGGGGACATTATTCTGTATTGGCGGAGCACCTGGGTGATCGCATCAGGGCCAGCAAGTGCCCGCCACAGCGTTTTCAGCCCCTGTGGCGGGCACCGCCAGTCAACCCTGCTGGCAACCTTCCCCCATGGCCCGGTACTGAATGGTGTGCACCTGGCCCTGATGGTCTTCATAGGTCATGGTCGCAGGTACCACTTCGCAGACATTGGGGATGGTCGACAGGTTGATCACCCGCTTGATGTCCAGGTTCATCGAGTAGTCGTACTGCTGAGCCACAGGCTCGCTGGAGACGGGTTTGGCCTCATCGGCGAGGGCGAACGAGGACATACCGACCAATGCAAGAATCAGTAATGGTTTCATGTGGTTTTGCCTTTAGAGCGTTCAAGCTGATCGATTGACTTCTATTGCCGTATCCGGCGCGGAGAAGTTGTCATCTAGGGTCTAGATGGCACGAAGTACCGATCCCGCTTCGTACTGCCAGGGGGGATGAACAAAATTCTACTCCCGGCCAGCAATAGTTGAACCCCGCAGTCGGATATTCACCCTTGCCGGTTTTGCAACAATCTGCGACAAAGTGGCCGCAAATCATCAGGCCAGAGCCTCTGGCCACGTTTCAGGGTAGGACTCGCCATTTCTGAAAAATTGTCCTGTTCGACGCTTTCGGACACAGAACGCCGTTTGCTGGACCACTTTTACCGCCAGCACAGCTCACGCATGCGCGCTGCAAGCGACGCCGAACTGTGGGTAGCACGGGCCCCTGGCATCATCGCCGGGTTGAGCCTGAGTGCGGTGGGTGAAGGATTCTGGCTGACGGGCCTGTTCGTCGCCCCGCAGCGGCGCAACCAAGGAGTGGCCGCGCAATTGATCGAGGCAGCACTGGCGCAGGTTGACGGGCCCGTCTGGCTGTTCTGTCATCCCGACCTGACGCCCTTCTACCACCGCCTGGGTTTCGACCTGGCCAAACAGCTGCCAGAAGCCTTGGCCAGCCGCCTGCTTCGCTATCAGCGCAACAAACGCCTGGTAGCCCTGCAGCGAGGTCAGTCCTCGCTGACCTCGAGCCCAGGGAACAGCACCTCGGTGTAGCCGAACTTGGCAAAGTCCTGGATGCGCGAGGGGTATAGCCGGCCGATCAAGTGGTCGCACTCGTGTTGCACCACCCGCGCATGGAAGCCATCGGCAAAGCGGTTGATCGGGCTGCCCTGGGGGTCGATCCCTTGGTAGCAGATATGCTTGAAGCGCGGCACCACGCCGCGCAAGCCAGGCACCGACAGACAACCCTCCCAGCCGTCCTCGACCTCGCTGGAGGTCGGGGTGATGACCGGATTCAGCAGAATGGTCTGCGGCACCGCCTCGGCATCGGGGTATCGCTCGCTGCGCTCGAAGCCGAAGATCACCAACTGCAGGTCGATGCCGATCTGCGGGGCGGCCAGGCCCACACCGCCTACGTGACGCATGGTTTCGAACATGTCGTCGATCAGTTGCTGCAGTTCGGCACTGCCAAGCATGTGCTCGGGCACTGGCGGAGCGATGCGCAGCAGGCGTTCGTCGCCCATCTTGAGAATGTCACGGATCATCAGGGGTTCGGCTCGACGCTATGAGGCTTGCTCGGGTTCGGGTGCTCGTGACCCAGTACAGTCAAGGTTTCCTTGGGCTTTTCCCCGTCGAAGTCTTTCTCGCCCGGGTTCTTGCCTTCGGCTGACATGTGCTCGATCACCGCATTCATTTCGGCGCCGAGCAGCAGCACGGCAGCCGAAATATAGAAATACAGCAACAGCACGATGATTGCACCAATGCTGCCGTACATGGCGTTGTAGTCGGCAAAGGTCTTCACGTAGTAGGCAAAGCCCAGTGAGGCCACGATCCACACCACAACCGCCAGCACCGAGCCCGGGGTGATGAAGCGAAACTGCTGTTTCACATCAGGCATCACGTAATAGATCAGGGCCACTGCCACCATCAGCAGAATGATGATCACCGGCCAGCGCAGGATGGTCCACAGTGTGACGATGAACTCCTGCATGCCGATCTGGGCGGCTATCCATTCCATCACCTGCGGGCCCAGCACCATCAGTGCTGCGGCCGCCAGCAGCATGCCAGCCAGGCCCACGGTGTAGAAAATGGAAAGCGGGATACGCTTCCACACCGGGCGCCCTTCGGGCACATCGTAAGCGGCGTTCATGGCGCTCATCATCAGGCGCACGCCGGCGGAGGCGGTCCACAGGGCGATCACGATACCCACCGACAGCAGCCCACCCTTGGATTGTTGCAGCTGGTCGATCACCGGGTTCACCTGCTCCAGCGCCTGGGGCGGTAACACCAGTTCCGATTGCAGACGCAGCCAGGAGAAAAAGTCCGGCAAGTGCAGGAAACCGATCAGGGCAATCAGGAACAACAGGAAGGGGAATAGCGAGAACAGCGCCTGGTAGGCCAGCGCTGAGGCATAGGTGGACATCTCGTCGTCGAGGAACTCCTTGACGGTGCGAACCAGCACGCGGTGCAGGGGCAAGCCGCGCAGGTCGGGGAAAATCATAGCGTCTCCTTTCGCCGCTTGATCGTTACACAGGCAAGTCTAATAGACCGTGCCCGTGCTGTGCTGCTCCCGGCCGTGATTGAAGAATTTGCTTACGAATAGTGCCGGCCTCTTCGCGGGTTCACCCGCCAGAGACCGGCACAGGCCGCCTCACCTCAAGTCAAGGCTTCTTCACCGCATCCTTCACATTGCCCTTGACCTGCTGCGCCTCGCCTTTAAGCTCCTGCGCCTTGCCTTCGGCCCGCAGCTTGTCGTTGTCGGTCACCTTGCCAACACCCTGTTTCACGTTGCCGATCGCTTCGTTGGCCAAGCCTTTCGCTTTGTCTTTAGTACCGCTCATGGCAAAACTCCTGCAAATGGAGACACGTGAACCGTGTCGACAGTAGGTTGACCCAACGCCTGGGCCAGGAGTTTCAACGGATTTTCCGGCCAGAAGCCGAACGGTAAAACCGCAGGCGAATACCGCCCAAGCCCGCGAAGAGGCCGGCACAGGCACCGCAAGTCACAAACCTTGCCCCGCCCCGTGCCACCCCTCACAATGCAGGCCTTCATAGCGTCAACTCGCAGGAACCTGCATGAAACTCGACAAACCCGCCGCCATCGCCCGGCGCAACGAAGCACTGGCCCGGCCGGTGCTGACCAGCAGCAATACCCTGTTCGCCATCCTGGACAACAAACGCAACCTGTGGTGGTTCGAAGTGCCAGTGGCACTGCTGGGCAAGGGCCAGGCCGACTGGGTCAACCTGCTGCTGCACACGCCAGAAAGCGATGAACTGCAGCACCTGAAGGTGCCCACCAATTTCCTCAAGGCTCACCTGGAGCAAATGGAAGTGCGCAAGCCTGGCAAGCGCCGCTCCACCATCAGCCTGGCCCTCAGCGCCGACCGTGACTCGCTGCTGCGCGACACCCGTCCGGGTGGCGAGCAGCTGGACTTCCGCAACTTCGTACAGGCGTAAGGCCGTCAGGCTTTCTCGATACGATCGTCATGGATGACGATCAGGCCCTGCTTGAACAACCCGCCAATGGCCTTCTTGAAGTTGCCCTTGCTGACGTTGAACAGCTTGCTGATCAACGCAGGGTCACTCTTGTCGCACACCCCCAACACCCCGCCTTCGGCTTCCAGGCGCGCCAAGATCTGCTCTTGCAGGGTGTCCGCCAGGGCGGCGCCTACTGGCTGCAGGCTCAGTGAAAGCTTGCCGTCCTGGCGCACTTCCTTGATGAAGCCCTTCTCGTGCATGCCCGAGCGCAAGAACTTGAACACCTCGTTCTTGTGGATCAGGCCCCAGTGGCGGTTGTTGATGATGGCCTTGAAGCCCATCGGCGTCTCGCCGGCCACCAGCAGTTCGACCGGCTGGCCAACCTTGTAGTCGGCCGGGGTGACATCGAGGTAGCGGTCCAGGCGCGACGTGGCAGTGATCCGGCGGGTGCGCTTGTCGAGGTACACGTGCACCACGCAGTAATCACCGATCTTCAGCGGCCGAGCCTCTTCCGAGTACGGCATCAGCAAGTCCTTGGACAGGCCCCAGTCTAGGAAGATACCGGCACCGTTGATGTCCTTGACCTTCAGGCTGGCGAACTCGCCAACCTGCACCTTGGGCTTCTCGGTGGTGGCGATCAGCTGGTCTTCGCTGTCCAGGTAGATGAACACGTTCAACCAGTCATCGACTTCGGTCTCGGCGTTTTTCGGGATGTAGCGCCCGGGCAGCAGGATTTCGCCATCGGCGCCGCCGTCCAGGTACAGACCGAAGTCCACGTGTTTCACGATTTGCAAACTGTTGTAACGCCCAAGCAGAGCCATTTCCGATGATCCTCAAGACAAGGCGGCTATTCTACACCTGAAGCCACCACATGGCCCGACCACTCATGCAGTGGAACCGCCAGGCTGCACTTGCATCTACCTTCTGGCCAGCCTGAGGAAGGAACAGCACATGCCGCTACGCCTGCCCAAAGCCCTGCTTATCGCCATCGGCTTCGCCCTGGCCTTGGCCGCCTGCAGCCGCATCGACCTGGCCTATCGCAACCTCGACCGCCTGGTGCCGTGGTCGCTGAGCGACTACCTGGACATGAACCGCGAGCAAAGGGCGCTGCTGGACGATCGGTTGCGCGAGCACCTGGCCTGGCATTGCAAGACTCAACTGCCCGGCTACCTCGACTGGCTCGACCGGCTACGTGACATGGTCGCCGACGACCAGGTCACCGACCAGGCCCTGCAGCAAAGCACCCACGAGGTCCGTGAGGCAATTGGTCGGGTGGCCGAGGAAATCACCCCTTCGGCCACCGAACTGCTGCGCGGCATGAGCGACGACCAGGTAGCGCAGATGCGTGAAGCCTTCCGCGATGACATCAGTGAGCGGCAAAAGCAGTATGTGGATACGCCATTGCCGAAGCAGATGGCCCGCCGTAGCGAGCGCATGGAAAAACGCCTGACGCCATGGTTTGGCGAGTTGACGGCGGTCCAGAAGCAACGCATCCAGACCTGGTCTCAAGCGCTGGGTGACCAGAACCGTGAATGGATCGCCAACCGTGCCCACTGGCAACAGCAACTGCTGTTGGCGATGAACCAGCGCAACGACTCCAGTTTCGAGCCGCGCCTGGCGACTTTGTTGCAACGCAAGGAGAGTTTGTGGACACCCGAATACCGGGCGGCATATCAGAATGCCGAGCAGCAGGCACGCAGCCTGCTGGTGGACCTGGTGCGGCAAAGCACCCCGCAACAGCGGCGGTTCCTGCAGGAACGGCTGAGCAAGGTGCGTACCCATTTGAGCGAGATGAAGTGTTTGAAGGCGTGACAGGTCTGTTCGACCTGATTCACCGGGCCTTGCGCCGATACGGAAACACATCGATCACTTTCCCCTCACGTATCGCCGCCTGCAGCCCCTTCCAGTAATCCGCGTCATACAGTTCCCCATGCAAGCGGCTGAACAACCGCCGCTGGCCCATATCGGCAAACAGAAACGGCGGAAACTCTTCGGGGAACACATCATGCGGCCCGATCGAGTACCACGGCTCGCCCGACATTTCGTCCTCCGGGTAACGCGGTGGCGGAATGTGGCGGAAATTCACCTCGGTCAGGAAGCTGATTTCGTCATAGTCGTAAAACACTACCCGGCCATGACGGGTCACACCAAAGTTCTTCAGCAACATGTCGCCGGGGAAGATGTTCGCCGCCGCCAGCTGCTTGATGGCCAGGCCGTAGTCCTCCAGCGCCTCCAGCACCTGGCCCTCGGTGGCCTGCTCCAGGTACAGGTTCAACGGCGTCATGCGCCGCTCGGTCCAACAGTGGCGGATCAGCACCGTGTCGCCCTCCAGCGCCACCGTCGACGGTGCCACCTCCAGCAACTCGGCCAGGCAATCCGGCTCGAACTTGCTGCGCGGAAAGCGAAAATCGGCAAACTCCTGGGTGTCGGCCATACGCCCCACCCGGTCGACGCTCTTCACCAGCCGGTACTTGTCGATCACCGTGGCGCGGTCCACGGTTTTCGATGGCGAGAAGCGGTCCTTGATGATCTTGAACACCGTATTGAAGCCGGGCAAGGTAAACACGCTCATGACCATGCCCCGTACCCCTGGCGCCATGACAAAGCGGTCATCACTGCTGGCCAGGTGGTTGATCAGCGCGCGGTAGAACTCCGACTTGCCCTGCTTGTAGAACCCGATCGAGGTGTATAGCTCGGCAATGTGCTTGCCCGGCAGGATGCGCTTGAGGAAATTGACGAACTCAGCGGGCACCGGGACATCGGCCATGAAGTAAGAGCGGGTAAACGAAAAGATGATCGACACCTCGGCCTCGTCGGTGATCAGTGCATCGGCCTCGATACCGTGGCCCTCGCGGTGCAACAAGGGAATCACCAACGGCCACTGCTCATCGCTGTTGTACAGGCGGCCGACCAGATAGGCCCCCTTGTTGCGGTAAAGCACGGGTACAAACAGCTCCACGGCCAGCGCCGGGTCCTTGCACACCCAGTCGGGCAGGCATTCGCGCAGTTGTTCTTCCAGCCGCGCCAGGTCGCCTTCCAGGTCGCCATAAGGCATGTCGAACGGGTAATCGGCGAACACCGCACGCAGCAAGTTCCTGAGACTGCCGTCAAGCCGATAGGTACGGGTTTGCGCAGCGCGCTCGCGGCCGCGCATGGAAGGCCGGGTCGTGTGGATGAACATGCAGCCGTCGCTGATCAGGTCATGGCTGAACAGGCTGCAAAACAGCGAGTTGTACCAAGTCTCTGCCAGCTCGTCGTCCAGGCGTGGGTCGATCAGGTGGATATAGGCGTTTTTCACCAGCGGCCACTGTTCCACGTCCAGCAGCACCTCTGCGGCAAAGGCCTGGCGCAGCCAACCGTTGACTTCGGCGACTTTCTCTTCGTAGAGATTGATGCGGGCGGCGGCGGCCTGCTGAATATCCTGCCAGCGCGCCTGCTCGAAGCGCTGGCGAGCACCCAGGGTGATGCGCTGGAAATGATCGCGGTAGTCGTCGAAGCCGGCGAGGATCATCCGGGCGATTTCGACAGCGGGCCAGGGCTGGGACATGCGTGGGGCCTCGGAGCTGGGATTGAGTACAGAGCTTAGCCGCCCTTGGCTTCATGGGTTACTGCCATTGAAGGCCCGAGCTGCAGTTGCAGCTGCCTTGCCCAGAGCCCCGCAGCCCAAGAGGAATTACACAGCAAGAAAGCACAAGAATCCCCCCGCCCCGTGGCGTACACTCGCGCCCCTGCCTTACCTCCGGAGACCGTTGTGAGCCCCATCGCCCTAGCCCGCCTGCTGACCCTTGCCGCCGTCTGGGGAGCGAGTTTCCTGTTCATGCGCATCATCGCCCCCGAACTGGGCACGGTGCCGACCGCGTTCTTCCGGGTTTCCATCGCCTGCCTGGGCCTGATCGTGCTTCTGGCCGCCGCCCGCGTGCGCTGGGACTTCCAGGGCAAGCTCGGCGCGTGCCTGGTGCTGGGCATGATCAACTCCGGCATCCCCGCCACCTTCTACTCGGTGGCGGCCCAGGTGCTGCCGGCCGGCTATTCGGCGATCTTCAACGCCACCACCCCGCTGATGGGCGTGCTGGTCGGCGTACTGTTCTTCCGCGAGCCAATGACCCTGGCCAAACTCTGCGGCATCTTCCTTGGCCTGTTCGGCGTCGGCATCCTTAGCGGCGCCGGCCCGGTGGCACTGGACATGGCCCTGCTGCAAGGCGCCCTCGCCTGCCTGGCGGCCACCACCTGCTACGGCTTTGCCGGGTTCCTCGCCCGCCGCTGGATCAGTGGCCTGGACAGCCGTCTTTCCGCGCTGGGCAGCATGCTCGGCGCAACGCTCATGCTGACCCCGCTGTTCGGCTGGAGCGCACTCACCCAACCACCCGCCAGCTGGGGGGGCTGGGAGGTGTGGTTGTCGTTGCTGGGGCTGGGTTTGCTGTGCACCGCCTTTGCCTACATCCTGTACTTCCGCCTGCTGGCCGAGATCGGACCGGTCAAAGCCAGCACCGTGACCTTCCTGATCCCGGTATTCGGCGTATTGTGGGGGGCGTGGCTGCTGAATGAGCCGTTGTCGCTGGCGCACCTATACGGCGGCCTGCTGATTGGCCTGGCCTTGTGGCTGGTGCTGCGCCCGGCGCGCAGCTGAAGCGGAGTACGGCATGAACAGCGCGTACAAAAAGGTCCTGTTCCGCCTGGAACAGGATGAGAACGGCTACCCACCAGCCTCGGTCGAGGGCCTGTGGGCCAAGGCCGTGGAAGGCGGCTATGCCATCGACAACATCCCCTTCCATGTCTATGGCATCGCCCCAGGCGACGTGATCGACACCCGCGAGGAAGCAGGCGAAACCTGGTTCGCAGCGCTGCGCCACAGCAGCGGCAGCTCGGTGTTCCGGGTGGTCGTCAAACCACCGGAAACCCTCGACCAGGTGCGCGCAGCATTGCTGGATTTCGGCTGCGCTTGTGAAACCGAGCAGGCAGTGAAGATGTTGGCGGTCGAGGTCCCGCCGCAACGCTCGCTCGATACCCTGCTCTACTACCTGCTCACTCAGCGCGAAGCCGGCCTGCTGGACTTCGAGGAAGGCGTGTTGCGCCACGCCATCCCCGAAGAATTCCGCTAGGGCCTACGCCTCGGCCAGACGCGGGGCAGGCTTGCGAAACACGAACAGCAGCCCTACCACGATCAGCCCCATGCCCACCAGGCTGAGCGGTGCCAGGCGGTTACCGAAGATCAGCAAGTCCATCACCGCAGTCACTGCCGGCACCAGGTAGAACAGGCTGGTGACATTGACCAGGTTGCCCTTGGCGATCAGCCGGTACAGCAGCAAGGTTGCCAGCAGCGAGACCACCAGGCCCATCCACAGCAGCGCACCGACGAAGCTGCCGGTCCACTCGACATGAAGCGGTTGCAGAGGTGCGAACAGCGCGCACATGGCGAAGCCGGCCAGGTACTGCAGCGGCAGTGTGCCCATGGGGTTGTCGGTAATGCGCTTCTGCAGGATCGAGCCAACGGTCATACTGACCAACGCCAGCAGGGCGAACAGCATGCCCGCCAGCGATACCCCGCCCAGGTTGATGCCCTGGTAGACCACCATGATCAAGCCGCCCAACCCCAAACCCAGGCCGAACAAACGGCTCCAGGAGCGCTGGCGTTCCATCAGCACCACGGTGAGGATCGGCTGTACCCCCATCACCGTGGCCATGACGCCGGGGGTGACATGGGTATCAAGCGCCAACAGATAGAAAATCTGATAGGCACCGAGCAGCACACAACCGGTACCCAGGGCGCGCAGAATGCTCCCGCGAGTACGCGGCCAGCGCAGCCCTAGCAACGGGCCGATCAGCAACAGGCCGGCCAGGGCCAGCGCCGAGCGCAACAGCAGAAAGGCAAACGGGCTGGCATGCGCCAGGCCGAGCTTGGAGACGATCGCCCCGCTGCTCCACAGCAGGACGAACAGGCAGGTAGTGGCCGCCGAGGCCACGGACGTTTTGGTAAAGACAGACATGAATTGCCACCTGATAGTAGGCAGATAAGCCAAACGGACGGCGTGCGCTTCAACGTGAGCAGTAGCCGACCGTGTTCAGTACGTTGCGCGTGCGAAGGGTTGCGGCACGAAGCCGATCAGCCCAGCACAACCACGCAATGAGGCGGAGCTACGCCGCCTACGACGCCACTGACAGGTGGTGGGGAGTGACAGATCATGACCGGCTGCTGGCTACCACGCACGACCAAGCCCGCGACTGGCGCGATGGCAAAGCGTGTGGTGGAAGGGATGGCTGGCATGAACGCGGTCTTTGAGGAAGTGAATGTTCTGGAATATAGCGAGTGATTCTTCGCGGCACAACCCCGCTGCCACAAGCGCACCCTCGTCCTTGAAGGATCAGGCGCACCGGTGGCAGCGGGATTGCCCCGCAAAGGGGCCGGTTAGCGCAGAAAAAATCAGAACAACCAGCGATACAACAGATACGCCACCACCACCGCCAGAACCGGCCGCAGCACGCGGTAAGCCTTGGGGTTGGCGCGTTTGAACTGCTTGACGTGGCTGCTGATCCTGTTGCTGAAGCGCTTGCTCCAGGCGTACGCCTGGTTGATCCCGCCCACGCGCTCGTCGTCGGTGTTCTGCGGCGCGGTGGCGCGGCCGAGGAAGGCACTGACCTTACGGTTGATGCGCGTCATCAGCGGGCTACTCAGCGGGCGCTCGATGTCGCAGAACAGGATCACGCGGGTAACGTCGGTTTCGTTCTTGACCCAGTGCACGTAGGTTTCGTCGAACATCACGTCTTCGCCATCACGCCAGGCGTACTGCTCACCGTCCACGTAGATGCGGCATGCGTCGGAGTTGGGCGTGGACAGCCCCAGGTGATAACGCAGCGAGCCTGCGAACGGGTCGCGGTGCGGGTTCAGGTGGCTGCCGCCGGGCAGCAGGGCAAACATTGCGCCTTTGACATTGGGGATGCGGCTGACCAGCTCGACAGTGCGCGGGCACAGGGTTTGCGCCGAAGGCAGGGGTTTGTCGTACCACTTCAGGTAAAAGCGCTTCCAGCCCTTCTTGAAGAACGAACCGAAGCCGGCGTCGTTATCTTTCTCAGCGGCACGGATATAGCCTTCGTCGAACAGGCGCATGGCCTCTTCGCGGATTTCCTGCCAGTTATCCTTCAACACGTCCAGCTCGGGAAAGCGCTGGCGATCCAGGTAGGGCTTGGACGGCACGCCGGAAAACAGGTACATCAACGCGTTGTAGGGGGCGAACAGCGCCGAATGGTTGACGAACTGGCGCAACACCGGCAGGCGGGCCTTGCCGCGCAAGTGCACGAACAGCACGCTGCCGAAAAACACCAGCAAGACACCCGCCTTGGCTGCAAAGGAAAAGGTCATGCTTTCACTCCTTGAGGGAGAGTCAGGGCTGCGCTGCCTGCTCTCCAGAAAATCATCCTGCCATCATAAACCGATCCCGCCGCGGTAAAAACAACCCGGGCGGGATCGCATTCATGAAGATTTTGCAATAAACCAGGCCGTCGATTGTTGCGCCGGATCAGCGGGAAGGCCGATTACTGCTGGTTTTCCTGCTCGCTGAACATGTCGCTGAACAGCATGCTCGACAAATATCGCTCGCCCGAATCGGGCAGGATTACGACGATGGTCTTACCCTGCATTTCCGGTTTTTCGGCCAGGCGCACCGCTGCCGCCATTGCCGCACCGCAGGAAATACCACAAAGGATGCCCTCTTCCTGCATCAGGCGAATCGCCATGGCCTTGGACTCTTCGTCGGTCACCGTCACCACTTGGTCGACGATCGACAGGTCGAGGTTTTTCGGCACGAAGCCGGCGCCGATGCCCTGGATTTTGTGCGGGCTGGGCTTGAGTTCTTCGCCGGCCAGGGTCTGGCTGATCAGCGGCGATGCCACGGGCTCCACTGCCACCGACAGGATGGCCTTGCCCTGGGTATGTTTGATGTAACGCGACACGCCGGTGATGGTGCCGCCAGTACCCACGCCCGCCACCAGCACGTCGATGGCGCCGTCCGTGTCGTTCCAGATCTCAGGACCGGTGGTTTTCTCGTGAATGGCCGGGTTGGCCGGGTTTTCGAACTGGCCCGGCAGGAAGTACTGCTCCGGGTCGGAGGCGACGATTTCGTTGGCCTTCTCGATGGCGCCCTTCATGCCCTTGGCCGGATCGGTCAATACCAGCTCGGCGCCCAGTGCCTTCAGCACCTTGCGGCGCTCCAGGCTCATCGAGGCGGGCATGGTCAGCATCAGCTTGTAGCCGCGGGCGGCGGCGACGAAGGCCAGGCCGATACCGGTGTTGCCCGAGGTGGGCTCGACGATGGTCATGCCCGGTTTGAGCTTGCCGCTGCTCTCGGCGTCCCAGACCATGTTCGCGCCAATGCGGCATTTGACCGAGTACCCGGGGTTGCGCCCTTCGATCTTGGCCAGGATGGTCACGCCGCGCGGGGCGATGCGGTTGATCTGCACCAGCGGCGTGTTACCGATGGAGTGGGCGTTGTCTGCAAAGATACGGCTCATGGCAGGGGTCCTTGGCATGAAAAAGCAGGGAAATGCCTCAAGGGTAAGCCTGCGGCGGTGGCCCGTAAAGCCTGTTCGAACTCAGCCCGGCACGTTGCGGTCAACCGCACATCCCGCCTTGGAGACAGCCTCATGAAAGCCCGCTATCGCTGGCCGCTGGTCGGCCTGGCCAGCCTGATCGTGCTGCTGGTAGCGCTGCACCTGGCCCTGCCCTACCTGGTGCGCGACTACCTCAACGACAAGCTGGCCGACATGGGTGACTACCGCGGCCAGGTAGCCGATGTGGACCTGGCCTGGTGGCGCGGTGCCTATCAGATAAACGGGCTGAAAATCGTCAAGACCACCGGCAAGGTGCCCGTACCGTTTCTCGACGCCCCACTGATCGACCTCTCGGTGAGCTGGCATTCGTTGTGGTACGACAAGGCAGTGGTGGCGGAGGTGACCTTCGTGCATCCCGAGCTGAATTTTGTCGACGGTGGTAGCAAACAGGCGTCGCAGACCGGCCAAGGTACCGACTGGCGCCAGCAGCTGGAAAAACTCCTGCCCATCACCCTCAACGAAGTGCGTATCGACAATGGCGTGCTGACGTTCCGCAACTTCAATTCCAAGCCACCGGTCGACCTCAAGGCCACCCGGTTGAACGCCAGCATCCGCAACCTGACCAACGTGCGCGACCAGAAAGGCCGTCGCGACGCAAGTTTCGAAGGCACGGCGCTCATCGCAGGGGATGCGAATGTAGAAAGCCGTGCCACCTTCGACCCTTTCAGTGATTTCGACGACTTCGAATTCAGGCTTCGCGCCACCGGCATCGAGCTGCGCAAACTGAATGACTTTGCCAGCGCTTACGGCAAATTCGACTTCAATGCCGGGCACGGTGACGTGGTCATCGAGGCCCAGGCAGAAAACGGCCGGCTGAACGGCTACATAAAACCGCTGCTGCGCGATGTCGACGTGTTCGACTGGCAACAGGACGTCGAGGAAAAGGACAAGGGTTTCTTCCGCTCAGTGTGGGAGGCCTTGGTGGGAGCGACCGAGACGGTGCTTAAGAACCAGCCGAAAAACCAGTTCGCTACCCGGGTGGAGCTCAGCGGCAGTGTGCGCAAACAGGATGTCAGTGCCTTCGAGGCGTTCTTGCAGATCCTGCGCAACGGGTTTGTGCAGGCATTCAATGCGCGCTATGAGCAACCAGCGCCGAAGTCTGACTGAGACAGCGTGACGGGGCATTCAGGGACTGAATACCCGGTCTGCGTTTGCAGCCGCCTGGCCCCGCGTTATAGTCGGAAACAAATCCGGATTATGTGCTGCCTGTTCGGGCCGCTTCGCGGGTAAACCCGCACCTTCAACCCTGTACCGCGAAAAGGCCCGCACAGCCCTAAACAGAGGACAACCCCCCATGAAGTTCGAAGGCACCCGCGACTACGTCGCCACAGACGACCTGAAACTGGCGGTAAACGCGGCCATTACCCTCGAACGCCCGCTGTTGGTCAAGGGCGAACCGGGCACCGGCAAAACCATGCTCGCCGAGCAGTTGGCGGCCTCGTTCGGGGCGCGCCTGATCACCTGGCACATCAAATCCACCACCAAGGCCCACCAGGGGCTCTATGAGTACGACGCGGTCAGCCGCCTGCGCGACTCGCAGCTGGGCGTGGACAAGGTGCACGATGTGCGCAACTACCTGAAAAAGGGCAAGCTCTGGGAGGCCTTCGAGGCCGACGAGCGGGTCATCCTGCTGATCGACGAAATCGACAAGGCCGATATCGAATTCCCCAACGACCTGCTGCAAGAACTCGACAAGATGGAGTTCTACGTCTACGAAATCGACGAGACCATCAAGGCCAAACAGCGTCCGATCATCATCATTACCTCGAACAACGAAAAAGAGCTGCCGGACGCCTTCCTGCGCCGCTGCTTCTTCCACTACATCGCCTTCCCCGACCGCACGACCCTGCAGCAGATCGTCGACGTGCACTACCCGAACATCAGCCAGTCGCTGGTCAGTGAGGCGCTGGATGTGTTCTTCGACGTGCGCAAGGTGCCGGGGCTGAAGAAAAAGCCGTCCACCTCCGAGCTGGTCGACTGGCTCAAGCTGCTGATGGCCGACAACATCGGTGAAGCGGTGCTGCGCGAACGCGACCCGACCAAGGCCATCCCGCCGCTGGCCGGTGCGCTGGTAAAAAACGAGCAGGATGTACAACTGCTTGAGCGCCTGGCCTTCATGAGCCGGCGCGGCAACCGCTGACAGGAGCAGGGCCATGCTGCTCAATCTGTTCAATGAGATGCGTGCGGCCAAGGTGCCGGTTTCGGTGCGTGAACTGCTCGACCTGCACCAGGCCTTGCAAAAGCGCGTGGTGTTCGCCGACATGGACGCGTTCTACTACCTCGCTCGCGCCATCCTGGTGAAGGACGAACGCCACTTCGACAAGTTCGACCGTGCCTTCGCAGCCTACTTCAAGGGCCTGGAAAACCTCGACCGGCACATCGAGGCGCTGATCCCCGAAGACTGGCTGCGCAAGGAATTCGAGCGCTCGCTGACCGATGAAGAACGCGCACAGATCCAGTCGCTGGGCGGCCTGGACAAGCTTATCGAGGCCTTCAAGCAGCGCCTCGAAGAGCAGAAGGAACGCCACGCTGGCGGCAACAAGTGGATTGGCACCGGCGGCACCAGCCCATTCGGCTCGGGCGGCTTCAACCCCGAGGGCATCCGCGTCGGTGACGCCGGCAAGCGCCAGGGCAAGGCAGCAAAAGTCTGGGACCAACGCGAGTACAAGAACCTCGACGACCAGGTCGAGCTTGGCACCCGCAACATCAAGCTGGCCCTGCGCCGGCTGCGCAAGTTCGCCCGCGAAGGCGCCGCCGAAGAGCTGGACATCGACGGCACCATCGACCACACCGCGCGTGATGCCGGGTTGCTGAACATCCAGATGCGCCCCGAGCGGCGCAACACCGTGAAGCTGCTGTTGCTGCTCGACATTGGCGGTTCGATGGATGCCCACGTCAAAGTCTGCGAAGAGCTGTTCTCGGCCTGCAAGACCGAGTTCAAGCACCTGGAGTATTACTACTTCCACAATTGCGTTTATGAGTCGGTGTGGAAGAACAACCTGCGCCGCTCGTCCGAACGTTTTTCCACCTTCGACCTGCTGCACAAGTACGGCGATGACTACAAGGTGGTGTTCGTCGGTGACGCGGCCATGGCGCCCTACGAGATCACCCAGCCGGGTGGCAGCGTGGAGCACTGGAACGAAGAAGCCGGGTATGTGTGGATCCAGCGTTTCATGGAAAAATTCAGGAAGGTCATCTGGATCAACCCGTACCCCAAGCAGGCCTGGGAGTACACCGCCTCGACCCATCTGGTGCGCGACCTGATCGAGGACAAGATGTATCCGCTGACCCTGCAAGGGTTGGAGGACGGGATGCGCTACCTGTCCAAGTGAGGTTGCCTGCTCCAACATCACCGTCAAGGCATGCACAGGACGTGTGTAGGAGCGGGTTCACCCGCGAAGAGGCCGCCCGCTCTACCGCCAACGGTTCAGGTAATCCTGCTGCTCCCGCCAGGCCTCGTCCTGCACCACCGCCCTGAACCGCACCTCCGCCCCCGGCATGCACTGCGCCAGTTGCGCCAGCGCCAGCGGCGTCAGCGCGCCCAGCCGCGGGTACCCACCAATGGTCTGCCGGTCATTGAGCAACACGATCGGCTGCCCGTCCGGCGGCACCTGTACCGCCCCCAGCGGGATCCCTTCGGAGATCATCGGCGCCCCTTGGTACACCAACTGCGGCCCCAACAACCGGATGCCCATGCGGTCGGCCCGGCTGTCCAGCGTCCACTCCCGGTTGAATGCCTCGAACAGGCTGGTACCGCTGAATTCACCAATCTGCGCGCCCATCACCAGGTCGAGCACCGGCTTTGGGGCGAACTGTGGGCACAACGCGTGCGGCACTTCGCGCAGGGGTGCACTGCTACCGGTAAAAGCCAATGCCTGGTTTCTAGCCAGCGCAGCCCCCTGGCCATCGATGCCACCCAGTGCTTCACGTACCACGGTGGCACAACTGCCCAGCACCTCCTCACCCAGGAACCCACCCGGTGCCGCCAGATACGCCCGCACACCCACTTTGGGCTGTTTCAAGGTCAAGCGCTGCCCCTTGGCCAGGGCAAAGCTGCGCCATGGCGCCAGGGGCTGATCATCGACACACGCATCCAGGTCGGCACCGGCCAGGGCCAGCACGCAATCCTGTTCGGCCACCACGCAAAAACCACCCAGCGCCACCTCGACCACCGGCGCCCCCAACGGGTTGCCCAGCAGCCAGTTGGCCCAGTGCATCGCCACCCAGTCCAGCGCCCCGCCCTGGGTCACGCCAAGGTGGCGCACGCCAAAGCGCCCGGCATCCTGTAACTGGCACAACGGCGTACTGGCCTCGATCATCAACTGCTTCATCCCTGCGCCTCCACATCACCACCCATGGCCAGGAATTCGCTGCGCGAAACCGGCACGAAGCGCACCCGGTCACCGGGTTGCAAAAGGCTGTAACCCTCACGCTCACGGTCGAACAACCGCACCGGGGTGCGTCCGATCAGGTTCCAGCCACCCGGCGATACTGCCGGGTAGGCCGCCGTCTGGCGCTCGGCAATACCCACGCTGCCCGCCGCCACGCGCTTGCGCGGGGTACTCAGACGAGGGCTGGCCAGGCGCTCGTCGACCAGGCCCATGAAGCCGAAACCAGGCGCGAAGCCCAGGGCAAACACCGGGTAATCACGTTCGCCGTGCAAGCGAACAATCTCCGCTTCACTCAAGCCGCTGCGGGCCGCCAGCACAGGCAGCTCGGGGCCGACACTGGCGTCGTACCACACCGGGATTTCGTGTCGGCGGCCGCCACTGCCGGTGTCAGGCTGCAAGCCGTCCAGCGCCAGAGCGATTCGCGCCCTCGCCTCGCCCGGCGGCAGGGCAGACTGCACCATCAGCGTGGTGTAGGACGGCACCAGGTCCAGCAGGTGCTCGCCGAGCGCCGCGCTCAAGCGCCGGCTGGCGGCGAGCATCCATGGCATGTTGGCCTCATCGATACGGTCGAACAGGCGGACCATCAGGCTGTCGATGGCGACCACTTCAATTCGCGGCTTCATCACGCCTCCAGCCCATCAAGGGCCTGGCGAATCTGCCGCACCGCCGCCACCGAACTGTCGTTGTCGCCATGCACGCAGAGGGTGCGGGCGGCAAGCTGCAAGGCACTGCCATCGTCAGCCAACAGCGTTTCGCCTCGGGCCAGACGCACCGCCTGCTCCACCACCCGCGCCGGGTCGTGATGCACCGCGCCCGGCAGGCGCCGCGACAGCAGATGGCCGCTGGCGGTGTAGGCGCGGTCTGCGAACGCCTCGAACCACAGCGGCACGCCGATTTCATCGCCCAGTGCCTGGGCGGCACGGTTGTCGGCGGTGGCCATCAGCATCAATGGCAGGTTGCTGTCATAGGCCGCGACGGCCTCCAGCACGGTACGCAGCTTGAGCGGGTCGGCCATCATGTCGTTGTACAGCGCACCATGGGGCTTCACATAGGCCACGCGACCACCCAGCACTTTGCAGATGCCATCCAGCGCACCGATCTGGTAATGCAGCAGGTCACGGATTTCTTCCGGGCTGCAGGCCATGGAACGGCGGCCAAAGCCGACCAGGTCCGGGTAGGCCGGATGCGCGCCGATAGTCACCCCGTGCTCCAGCGCCAGGGCCACGGTACGGCGCATGATACCGGGGTCGCCGGCGTGGTAGCCGCAGGCGATATTGGCGCAATCGATGTAAGGCATGACCTCGGCATCCAGGCCCATGCGCCAGCTGCCGAAACTCTCGCCCATGTCGCAATTGAGTAGCAGGCGTTCCACCACGCGGTCTCCCTTGTCGTTGTGCATAGGCCTACCTTACCGCGCCTGCAGCTGTTTGCCGCGGGTTTCAGGCAAGCTCAAGGCCGCCACGATCACAATGCCGTAGGACACCGCAGAAAACACGCCGATACCCAGGCCCAGCGGAACATTCTGGCCGAGCATGCCGATCATCAACGGAAACAGCGCGGCAATGACCTTGCCGATGTTGTAACAGAAGCCCTGCCCCGAACCCCGAATGCGCGTGGGGAACAGTTCGGTCAGAAACGCCCCCATGCCGCTGAAGATACCCGAGGCGAAGAAGCCCAACGGGAGGCCCAGCCACAGCATCACGCCATCGCTGACCGGCATCTGCGTGTATAACAGCACAATGACGAAGGAGCCCACGGCGAACAGGATGAAGTTCTTCTTGCGCCCCAGCAAGTCGGACAGATAAGCACTGACCACATAACCCATGTACGAGCCGACGATCACCATGGCCAGATAGCCCCCCGTGCCCAGCACACTCAGGCCGCGTTCGTTCTTCAGGAAGGTTGGCAGCCACGAGGTGATGGCGTAGTAACCGCCGAGTGCGCCGGTGGTCAGCAGGGATGCCCGCACGGTGGTCCAGAGCATGCCCGGCGCGAAGATTTCGTAGAAGCGCGAGGGTGCCTCGGCGTTTTCCACTGCCTTGGCCTTACGATAGACCTCAGGGTCCTTGACCAGGCGGCGAACGAAGATAACGAAGATTGCCGGTACCAGCCCCAGCAGGAACAACGCACGCCAGGCCTGCTCTGCCGGCAGCCAGGAGAACAGCAGCGCATAAAGGATGGCCGTGAGGCCCCAGCCAATTGCCCAACCGGACTGCACCATGCCCACCGCCTTGCCGCGGTCCTGGGCGCGGATCACCTCGCCGATCAACACCGCGCCGGCGGTCCACTCGCCACCGAAGCCAAAGCCCATGAGGGTTCGGGCAATCAACAGTTGCTCGTAGTTCTGAGCGAAGCCGCACAGGAAGGTGAAGAAGGCGAACCACAACACCGTCAGTTGCAGGGTACGCACCCGGCCGATGCGGTCGGAGAGGATACCGGCCACCCAGCCTCCTACAGCCGAGGCGATCAGCGTGCTGGTGTGGATCAACCCGGCTTCGGTGGTGGTGATACCCCACAGCATGATCAGTGTAGGAATGACGAAACTGAGCATCTGTGTGTCCATGCCGTCCAGGCCATAGCCAATCTTGCAGCTCCAGAAGGTACGTCGTTGCTGTTTGTCGATGTCGCGGTACCAGGCGAAAGGCCCGGACGAACGGAGGGAACTGACCTGCTGTTGCACGCCGGTGGGGTTCATGGATGCCTCGGCTTGTTGGTATTGTTTTATGGGCGACATGAAGCGTCGCGGCCTGGGCGTCATTGTTCAGAGGCCGCCTCGCCTGCGTCCAACGAAAAAAACCGCCGGTCTGGAACAAGAAAAACTGATCATGAACCTTCGCTTCCTCGAAACCTTCGTCTGGGTCGCCCGGCTCAAGAGCTTCCGCCTGACGGCAGAAAAGCTGTTCACCACCCAGGCTTCGGTATCCAGCCGTATTGCCGCACTGGAGGCTGACCTGGGCGTGAAGCTGCTGCTGCGCGACTCCCGCGGCGTCAGCCTGACCCCGGAGGGCGGCAAGGTACTGGAATACGCCGAACGCATGCTGGAAACCGCCAAGGCCATGAAGCAGTCGCTGGACAGCGACCGGGCCAAGGTCGGGCGCATTCGCATCGGGGTAATGGACACGGTGATCCACACCTGGATGAGCGCACTGGTGGCGGAGCTGACCGAGCGCTACCCGCAGGTGGAAATCGAACTGGTGGCCGACACCGCGCTGAACTTGCGCGAGCAGCTGCAGAAGGGCTTTCTTGACGTGATTTTGCAGACCGACTTGCTGCGCGAGCAATCGATCCGCAGCCTCGACCTGGCGCGCTACCCAATGGGCTGGGTGGTGGCCGCAGGCGCCCACCAGCACCGGGACTATGCGTCGCTGGCCGAACTTGGGCGCGAGCGCATCATCACCTTCTCGAAGAATTCACGGCCGCACCAAGAGGTGCTGAGCTTGCTGCAGGCTGCGGGGGCAGAGGCGCCGCGGTTGAATTGTGTGAATTCGGTGGCGGCGATTACCCGGCTGTTGCGCGATGGTTTTGGCATTGGCGCGCTACCGCCGGCGCTGGTGGAAGCCGAGTTGGGCCGGGGCGAGCTGGTGCTGCTGGAAGGGTTACAGCCGCCGCCGAGCCTTGAGCTGGTGGTGGCGTGGCAGACCGGGGTGGCGTTGGTCGATGAGGTGGTTGGGGTTTGCCGGCAGGTGTTGGAGCGGTATGCGCGGGATGTGGGGGGGCAGCGGATCGTACTGGTCTGAACAACAGTCTCTGCCTGTACCGGCCCTTTCGCGGGCTCGCCCGCGAAAGGGCCGGTACAGGTACAGCAGAACTTAGCGCCAGCTCTCTTTCACCACCCTGCGCCGCCCGCCCAGGATCAGCCAGCCGATCCCCAGCAACAGGCTTTCGACCACAAAGGCCAGCACAAAACCGGCACCCACACCCCAGCCAATCGCCTCGGGCACCAGCAGAATCTGGTAGCTGTAGCCATTGAGGGTTTCTTCACGCAACTGCGGGTCGGCCTGTACCAGCACATGCCAGGTACGCTCGGCCCATGACCCTTGCAGCACCTGCCATTCGTTTTCCAGCAGTTCGTTGCGGATCATCAGGCTTTCGATGCTGTTGGCATCACTGTTGAATACCGGGTCGTCGCTGCTGCGGTAGTGCTGCAGCAGTGCCTGCAAGTCGCCCTTGAAAAAGCGCTCGGCCGTTTGCCGGAACCCATCGAGTGCCTCGCGCGATTCGAACAGGTGCGCCTCGACCCGCTGGCTGTAGTCCTTGACCAGCCCCGGGACCTGGATACCGGCCAGCAGGCCGAAGGTGAACAACAGCAATCGCAGGTAACTTCTGAACATGCAGCGTCCTTAGCTCTGGCCGTGCGCCACGCACTCGCCGTGCCGCCACAGGGCCCACTGACCCGGCGCGTAGCGGTGCCAGGTCTCGTTCTCGGTCAGGGCCTCGGTGGCAATCACCGTGACCACGTCGTTGGGGGTGGTTTCGGTATGAAAATCGACGATCAGGTCGACATCCTTCAACCGTGCGGCACCGAATGGCGCACGGCGGGTGATGTGCACCAGCTTGGTCGAGCAGAAGCAGAACAGCCAGTCGCCGTCGCTGAGCATGCAGTTGAACACGCCCTGACCACGGTAGCCGGCACAGGCTTCGACCAACACTGGCAGCAGCTGTTCCACCGGCACCGGTTCGGGGAAAGCGCTGCGGATGCGGTTGAGCAGGTCGCAGAAGGCCGCTTCGCTGTCGGTGTCGCCCACTGGCCGGTAGAAACTGGCCAGGCCCTTGAAGTCACCCAGCTGGCCGTTGTGCGCGAAGCACCAGTTGCGGCCCCACATTTCCCGCACGAACGGGTGGGTGTTGGACAGGCACACCCTGCCGACGTTGGCCTGACGGATATGACCGATCACCACTTCGCTTTTGATCGGGTAGCGCTGCACGAGGTTGGCCACTTCCGACTCGCTGCTCGCGGCCGGGTCCTGGAACAGGCGCAGGCCGCGGCCTTCGTAAAAGCCTATCCCCCAGCCGTCACGGTGCGGGCCGGTACGCCCGCCCCGCTGCATCAGGCCGGTGAAGCTGAAAACAATGTCGGTAGGGACGTTGGCGCTCATGCCCAGCAGTTCGCACATAGGCGTGTCTCCGTTTACAGACGAGGCTCGACCCGGCCTGCGCCACGCGTAGCGGCTGGCGGCAAGTCGTCACGGTAACGGTCGCTGCGCTCGGCAGCCAGCGGCGCCTGGGTGCCGAGCTGGTCATCCTCGGCCCGCTGACGCCTGGCAGCGGCTTCGGCCTGCTCACGGCGTGCGTGCGCGCGCTTTTCCAGCGGCCAGCGCAGCAGCACGAAGAGGAAGTACAGGCCGAAGGCGATCATGCCATACATGGCGAAGTCGGACACAGCGCGCCAGGCGTTGTTGCCGACCTTGAAAGCGACATCCAGCGCAGTGATGGCGATTGCAGGGGCGAAGCTGTCCTTGACCGGGTCGACGATGGTCGGGGTCAGCAGCAGCACCGCCAGCACCACCCGTAGCGGTTCGCGCAGCCAGCGCCACATCCAGCCGGTGAGCTTGAAGCCCACCAGCAGGCACCCTAAGGCGGCCACTGCGTACAAGCCCCAGGCGAAGGTGTAGTCGTTCTCGGTCATGGTGTTCGTGCAAGCCAGGCAAAGAGATGCCTATGATAAACACTTTTCCGGGCGCAGACAGTGTTTGCCTGTGCCGGCCTCTTCG